>CAYZPT010000008.1:0-29314 GCA_964480285.1 uncultured Bacteroides sp. | reverse complement strand
CACGTTACCGCCTGATTGACTTCCCGCTTTCAAATATGGTTGAAAGCCAGATTTCTAATGTAGGTGTTGTTACAAACTCAAACTTCAACTCGCTTATGGACCATGTCGGCACAGGTAAACCGTGGGATCTGTCAAGAAAGGCAGACGGTCTTTATCTGCTTCCCCCGTACTCACTGAGCAACACAACAATGTGGGGCAACCGCATTGACGCTATCTATGGCAATATGAATTTCCTTGATCATTCAAATCAGGAATGGGTGCTGATGAGCGATTGCTATAACATTATGAACATCGATTTTGAAAAGGTGTTTGAAGCTCATGAGAACACAGGCGCCGCAGTTACAATCGTTGGCGTTAAGGGCAAGAAACCTGCAGACATCAGCAGCGTACTTGTTCTCGACGATGTTGCAGAGGACGGCAAGATTAACTCCGCAGTGATCGATCCCGATACAGACGGCGAAGTATTCTATTCCTGCAATATTATTCTTATCAAGAAATACCTGCTGCAGACGCTTATTACAACGGCTCATTCAAAGAATGAAGTATCATTCCAGAGAAGCATTCTTATGAATTGCATCAAATCAGGCAAGGCGTATGCTTACGACGCAACCGATTGCTTTATCGGCACAGTTGACAGCGTACAGAAGTACTACGACATTTCAATGAGCCTGCTCAACAAGGACGTTAAGCATAAACTCTTTGTCAACGACAGACCGATTTACACCAAAGAACGCGACGATATGCCTACTCTTTACGGTCACGAATCAGCTGTTAAGAACTCTCTCATTGCCGACGGCTGCGAGATTAACGGCGTAGTTGAAAACAGTATCCTCTTCAAGGGCGTTAAGGTTGAAAAAGGCGCTGTTGTAAAGAACTCGATTCTTATGCAGGATACAGTTATCGGCGAGAACACAAAGGTGAACTACATCATCGCTGACAAGAACGTTAACGTCAAATCAGGTGTTGAGCTTTCAGGTGCAGAGAACTTCCCTGTAAGCCTGAGTAAGGACACAAGAATCTGACGATTCAGTTTTGAGTTTTGAGTCTTGAGTTTTGAGTTGCAATGCACTTAATCTCGCTCTCAACTCTCCATTAATAAAAGGAGACTATTATGAAGGTATTATATGTTGCTTCAGAGGCACTGCCGTTCATGGCTTCCGGCGGACTTGGCGACGTTGCAGGTTCACTGCCCGTTGCACTGCGCAAGCGCCTTATCGGCTGCCGAGTAGTAATGCCTCTTTATGATTCCATCAAGCAGGAATACAAGGACAAGATGAAGTTTATCACTTCAATCTCCGTTCCTGTATCGTGGAGAAGGCAGTACTGCGGTATTTTTGAAGCAAAGCACAACGGAGTAATCTATTACTTCCTTGACAATCAGTATTATTTTAAGCGCGACGGTATTTACGGTCACTACGATGATGCAGAGAGATTTGCTTTCTTTGCAAGAGCCGTGCTGGAGATTATTCCACATCTCGGTTGGAAGCCGGATATCATTCACTGCAATGACTGGCAGAGCGCGCTTACACCGCTGTATTACAGCTGCTATTATGCAAATCAGATCGGTTGGGAGAACATCAAGACTGTTTTCACAATCCATAACATTCAGTATCAGGGCAAGTACGGCGACGAGCTGCTTAACGATGTACTCGGCATTGCGCCTGAGCACAACAACCTGATTCTGTACGACGGTCTTGTTAACTTTATGAAGGCGGGCATCGAATGCGCTAACAGAGTTACAACCGTTTCGCCGACATATGCAAAAGAGATTCTTGACCCGTGGTTCAGCCATGGACTTGACCCGATTCTCAATCAGAGGAGCTGGAAGCTCTGCGGTATTCTCAACGGTATTGACACAGATAACTACAACCCCGAGACAGATAAGAACATCGCAGCAAACTACAATGCAAAACACTTTGTTAAAGAAAAAGCTGCCTGCAAAAAGGCATTGCAGGAGCAGATGGGTATGGCTGTTCGACCCGACGTTCCGCTTATCGGCATAGTCAGCCGCCTTGCAGGTCACAAGGGCTTTGACCTTATGAAAGAAGTGCTTGAGAAGAGCCTGTGGGAGCGCGACGTTCAGTACGTTGTGCTCGGTAGCGGCGAGTGGCAGTATGAGAGCTTTTTCAGAGAACTGCACGACAAATATCCGGATAAGGTTGGCATCTGCATCGGCTTTGTTCCCGAGCTTGCACGTAAGATTTACGCAGGCGCAGACCTCTTCCTGATGCCGAGTAAGAGCGAGCCTTGCGGACTTTCGCAGATGGTATCGCTCCGTTACGGCACACTGCCGATAGTTCGTGAGACAGGCGGTCTTAAGGACTCCATCACTGACTGCGGCGACGGCGAAGGAAATGGCTTCACCTTCCAGACATACGACGCATACGATATGCTCGGCGCAATTTACAGAGGCGTTGACGCTTACTATGGCGATAAGGGCATCTGGGAAGCACTTGTTAAGAGAGCACTTGAGTGCGATATGTCATGGGGCAAGAGTGCTAACGAGTACATCAAGATGTACAAGGCACTTATGAAAGAATAAGAAATGTCATTTATACGACTCCGATACTATAAAATGAAGGCAGGTAAATCACCTGCCTTCGTTTTTTGCATAAGAAAAAGGAGAATGGCACAAGCCATTCTCCTTTAAGTTTTGTAAAATGCGACGTTTAAGAATCGTCATTGCCGCTCAAATTCTCCGTACTGCTGTCATCAACCGGGGTTTCATCGTCGTCTTCATCCTTAAGTCCCGGGAAGAACGGCTGAGCCCATTCGTTAATACTTGGGTCAGGATTCTTCTCATAACCGTAGATGTAAGAATCATCAACCGAGCTGAGAGTCTTAAGCAGTTGCTTATACTTTCTTTCGGAAATCAGATGTACCTTTTCCGATGTTGCTACGTGAAGATCCATTGAACGCCAGTTGCTGAAGCGGTGAACTTTGATGTAGAACGTGTTGACATCTACCGTATCACCAACAATACTGCCGTAGAAATTGTATGCAAAGCCGTCAAGGTCAACATTACCCGCAGGTGCATACATCAGAGCTCCGAGCGCACCGCGAAGTGCATAGAAGTTAACGTCACCCTGATACGATGCAAAACCGTTCGGAAGCGTTTTCGCATCCACTGTTGCATTCTCGTTTGATGTCTCTGAAGCAAAGTTCAGGTTAGTGAAGTTAACATTACCTCTGTTTGCTATGAAGTAAGTTGATGAGAATCTTGCCGTTGTTGCGACATTGATTTCATTATTCGCATAGATAACAATCGGTTTCGGATTTGTTCTGTCCTGCGTAGAATCGTAAGAATCAAAGCCCTTATACGTTCTCTTTGGCTCTCCGTTTTCATCCTTTTCACCAAGACCGAGGTTGTTTGCCATCG
Organism: uncultured Bacteroides sp.; assembly: GCA_964480285.1. Lineage (GTDB taxonomy): Bacteria > Bacillota > Clostridia > Oscillospirales > Acutalibacteraceae > Eubacterium_R. The sequence goes on along the minus strand of CAYZPT010000008.1, from coordinate 25,935 downwards.
AATCCCAGAAGCTGCTCCAACTTGAAGTGTCGGACTGGATGGTATATACAGGAGCCCAGCAATCAAAGTCATGACCCATAAATACAAGCGAACTCTTGCGCATTACAGTCTGACCGAATACCATTGTGTCGTATGTGCCAAAGATAGACGTATTTGTATTCATACTCAGCTGACCGAGCGAGTAAATGCTGCCCGGCTTAGGCTCAAAGTCTTGCTTAATTGAGTGCATTGCCGCCTGCATTTTTGTAACAAGAGTGCTGAGCAGAGTTGCATCCCAATTATCAGGATATTCAAAATCGGTCTCATGATAAGTTACATTGCCGAATATCTCAGGAAGAACCCACATATCAGCATTGTGACGAAGTGTAATATGCTGCAGTGATACAACATATCCGCCTGACGCGATTCTTGAATAAGCATATTCCTGAATGTAGCTTGTGAACGAAATGATATTGCCGCCAATGTAGTATTCACTACCTACAGCAAGGTCACTACTGTCATTTTCAAGATCAGCGTCCTGACTGATAAACATCTGGTCGCCGGATGCAGAGGATTCGCCCTCAGTCTGATTATCGTTACCGGCATCGGAAGAAGTTTCGGTATTTGTACGCTCATGTTCGTCGCCGTTATATCCGAACTCACCACCGTCAGTTACAGTGCCCTGCTCTTCATCACGCTCATCAGCATGGTTATCGCCTGCTTCTGTCAGATATTTTTGAACTCTTGCACTCTTTACTCCACGATAGAAGTTATCATCGTACTTACCGAGTTCAATATATTTGGGTGCAGTAAGGCTACCGCCGATATAGCACGTCATCTGGTCACGCAGCTTGATGTTCTGCGTATAAGCAGTAACATTGCCGCGAACATACATCTCGGAATAAGCGCCGCTATCAATTGAACTGTACGCTCGCATATTACCGCCGACAAAGACTCGTGCGTCATGACGTAGCGTAATATACGGATTGCCGATTATCTGAGTCCAGTCACCCGCCTGCATATCACCGCCGACTTTGACAGTAGTCGAAGCATAAATCTTGGTATACTTCTTACTTGTCAAATTGCCTTGAACGTACATGTAACCTGCATTAGAGAATACATAATCGGTATCATTTTCACCGGACTTCTTATACTTTTCAAGTCGGGCTTCAGTTGCATCAGCACTGTCATCGCTGAGTGATTTACCAACTTCGAGATAATCCTTGGCAATCATATCACCGTAGATATACGTCTTTGTCATATCACGAATCTTGCAGGTATCACGGACAAACGCATTACCGTTTACTACAAGCTTAGAGCATATATTCATATCAAGAAGCATGTATGCAAACAGTGAACATCTTTCGCCTGTTAATCTGTTTTCAAGGTTCTGAAGGTTACCCTTAAGTACAGCAGTAATATCAGGTCCGAATGCAAGCGGATTATTCTTCTGGTCAGAAAGCTCATCGAGCGCACGGCACTTCCAGTTGAGGTTACCGCTATTATCATATAACGATTCACCCTGACCGCAGATAATCATACAAACATTCTGCTTTAAGTAGAGCTTTTGCGGACAGTAGAAGCTACCGCCAATTACAATGTTTGCATTCGACTGAATATCGATATCACGCGAGTGGTCATACGGTACAACGTCGCCGGCAAACGAGGTTGCTGCCCAGTTTTCAAGGTCGCGACCCTCAACGTTAGCATAAACATTACCACCAACACGTAAATAACAGGATCTATATCCGTCATCGTCTGAGCCGAGCCATCCCTTGCCTTTGTACTGTTCATCTTCAAAGTACGACAGTACATTACCTGCAGTACCGCCTGCATCGTAGAACTTATACCACATATTTACTTTAAGCGGACGTCTTACACGAAGATCGCCGTCACACATAAAGATTGAATTCTTACCCGTTGTCATAGCGGCGCCACTGTAGCATTCGCCGCCAATAAAGGTGTTTGATTCATTTGTCAAAGCAATTGCAGTCTGATAGAACGATGGACCTGTATTGAGACCCTCGTCACCACCGTAGGAATAAACCTTGAAGTAGCCGCGGGTGTACATTGTACCTACGTTCAGCACAGTACCTGCCTTATGCTCTGATTCATAGTTACCGATCTGGAAGTTACCGCCTACAAAGAGCGAAGCGTTCTTCCACGTGTAGCTATCAGTATACTTGGAAGTATCCGAACTTACCTTATAAGCACCGTTCATAAACGAGAACGAACGCGAATCGGAACCGCCGATATTGAGCCATCCAACCGCATTATCACGGTAGTCGCTAGGTGTGCGGGTTGAGAATTCCGAATTGTAGCCGTTGAGAAGGTCGCCGCCTACATACATCTGACCGCAGTTTAATGCGATTTCACCGTATGAAAGTCTGCCGTCGCAGCCGAACGAGGTATTCCACTTGTTGAAGAATCGGTTACCGTTACAACGGAATTCGCCTGACAACTGTGTATCCGAACCAACATAACCAACGAATGCATAGTCCTTGGCAACTCCGGACTCGGTACAATAACCCTCAACGCTCAAGCCGTAGTTCATCCAGAAATTACCGGCATTCTTGAAGTAACCCTTGAAGGTAACCAGCGGACCTTTGTTACCGTAGTTATAAGCGATAAACGAAGCGTCTGTTCTTCCTTCTTCCCAGCCGTTTCTGAACGACCAGCCCTCGGCAGGATTTGAGGTTGTATTCTTGTTATCGGTAATATATGTTGCGCTGTTATCCATTGTGAAGCTACCGTAAATGTGGAGCTTACCGAAGTTCCAGATTGTACAGCCAACCTTAAAGTCCTTCTGACAAACAAGACCTGCGCCCTCCATAGAACGGAATGCGTTGTCGTTGCACAGCGTTACATTACCGCTTACATAGGTCATACCGCTCTTAACATACATTGCCGTACCGCGGTTGCCAACCTTGTTATCACTGTTATCTGAATAGTTTGTTACATTGAGGTTACCGTCGATAAATACATTACCGTGACCCTCATAGTAACCGTAGTTCCACGTACCGGTCTTTGCGCCGTTACTGTAGATTTCACCCATATAGATTTCGCCGCCGTCTTTGAGCGGGAAGTTCGGGTCGTTCTTACCGCCGGTTCTTGCAGCGCCGATATCAGTGCCGCCGTATGCCCAGGTTCTGCCGTAGCTTGTGTATGAACAGCTACTCTTAAGCGTGGTGCGACCTGCAACATAAAGCAATGCTTTGCCGCCGTTGCTTTCGCTTGCGCCGTCATCAGTACCGACCTGAATCCAGTCGGTTGTAAGAGTGCCGTCGCAAACAACTATACCATCGTTGCGAATATCAACATGGGTATATGAATTTGTATTTTTACCATAATGCCTGTTAGGCGGCAGGTACAGTGTACCGTTTACATAAAGATTGTACTGAATATCATCGCGTGTATTAGCTTCACCGAAGAATACCTTACTGTTATTCTCGCGATGGTCTTCTGTATCAATGTTTATATTAGCGGTGCTGCTGAAGAATGTGCCCGTATATGCATACAGTGTTGAAGCACCGTTAACCGAAATTGTTGATGTGTTGAGCTTACCGTCAATAAACAGCTTTGAACCGCTGGAAAGAGTAGTAGCTCCACCGAGGTTAATGTTGTTATTATGGTTACCCTCTATGCCCTTTTCAGTATTACGTGTGATAAGACCTGCGCCGTTTGTAAGAGTGATTGAAGTAGCTGTGCTGATTTCACCTTTAACGAACAAGCCTGAATTATCCTCGCTGATTGCGCCAACTTTAACAAGGTTCGACTGAACGTTCATTCTTGAGCCGTTCGTCATTGTGAGCGCACCGCCGCTGCTGCCGGTTGCAATAGTGAGAGTACCGTTGCTTCCTGTCGGGTCGCCGCACTGTACCTTTGATGCGTTAAGCGTCATTGACTGACACTCAATCTTACCGGTTACAATAAGCCTTGACCTTGTAAGGTTGATAGGACCTGTTACAATAAGGTTACCGACAATCTTGATTTCAACACGCGAACCGCGCAGGCTTGTGGTTGAAATATCCCTGTTAAATACAACGTTTGACAGACCTGAAAGGTTTGCAGCCTCGCCGTCGACAATATTAACCTCTACAGGTGCAACGATCTGGCCGCCGCTTCCGTCGGCAACGTTTGTGCCCTGAGCGTTAACCTGATTCTGTACGTTAAAGATAGCCGTACCTGATACATCGATAGTATCTGTGATATCCGCTTCGTTAGGAGCGTAGAACATTGATTCGCCCCACATTACGATGTGTTTAACGTTGATATTAACATTAAGTGTACCCGTACCGTCGAAGTTCTCTGTAAGAGCGTCTTCAACAAATACGAAGTGTTTATCGCCAATGTTGATTGTAGCGTTAGGAGCGTCAAGGCAGCCCTTACAATAGGTAAGACCGCTGTACTTAGGAGCATTACTGTCGTAAGTACCTTCAACGTAATCCTCTGCAAGCGTTTTGCCGTAATCGTACGAACCTGTAAGCCAAGCGCTCTTTAAGTTAGGACAGTTAATCTCACCGTTTACATAAAGCCTGCCGGCATTCTGCAGATAGGAATCGCTATCTGAACCTGCACCGCTTAGATAGAGCTTTGAATTAAGATATACATTTGAGCCCTGCTGCTGGTTGCAGAAAACTTCAAGCTTATTGCCGAAGCAGTCGTTGTTGCCTTTACCCACACCATAAATACTGAGAACAGTATTCGGTGAAGGTGATGAGGAATCAACATCATACATCCAGATACGCTTTGGAGCTGAATCGGATGAAGTAACGCAACCGTGAACAAAGATTCTGGTGCTGCCCTTCATTTCAAGCAGGTTGTTGCCCCAGTTTGAATTACAAGCTTCAATATCACCGTAAACATAGATATTTCCGCCGTATGAATAGAGAACGGAGTTCGCATGAATCGAACCTGCAACAAGGATATCGCCGTAGTTGCGGATAGACCGTGATTCATCTGTGCTGACTCTGCCTCTGACCGTAATAGCAACATCTGACGGGTCGGTAGTGTTTGTAACTCTGCCGACATACATCTTATTGTAGTTTTCAAGATAACCGCTTGCGCCAACTGTAACAGTGCCTTTACACTTGAGTATGGCTGCTCTGTTATCAGTTCTGCCGTTAATCAGACTGCCTGTTGAGTTGATATTACCGAAGCAAAGGATATCTTTATAGTTTGTTATTGTGCCTGATGCCGTAATATTACCGTTAACAACCAGGTTATTATTATTTGTAATCGAATTTGCTGAGAGTCTACCGTTTGCAATGGTAAAGTTAGAGCTTGATCCAATTGTAAGATTGCTTGAAAGAGTAACATTACCGTTTGTCTTGACATTACCTGTAAAGCTGAGTGATGATGCGGTAATACCGTTTCTTGCAGTGAGGTTGACACAGGTAATCTGACCCGAACCTATAACTGCGCCGCCGCAGGTAAAGATTGAGTGAGTAATTGATACTGTACCACCGAAATCGAAGTTGCCTGCTGCTCTTACCAGTCCGGAAGATGTAAATGAACCTGTTACCTTAAATGTTGAACCGGAATACATCTGAGCATAGTTTGTAATACTTGAAGCAACGAGTCCGGTTTTTGCGCTGAGAAATCCTCCGGAACAGTTCTCGATATTGCCGGTGCTAATGTTTGCATTTGTAAGAAGCTGACAGTTTGCACTGTTATAAATTGACGCAGGTGCAATCTCGCCGTTACAGAACACATAAGATTTTTCATAGTTTGTAAGCGTATTTGAGCTATATAATCTTCCGCCTACGTAAATGAAACCTCTTGAACCTGACGGGTTATTTGAATAGTTATTATCAATATAACCGCCAATTGACATATTACCGTTAACATGAATTTCCGCATCAGGATTTGAACTGCCCGATGTATAAGTGTTACCGGGGTTGTTATAAAGTCTGTCAACAGTTGTGAGGTTTCCGCCGACTGCAACATAAGTAGAAATATTGCTTTTGGCGCTGTTATTTAAGAACTGACCGTTAACCCAGATATCACCAGTCGTTTTAATGGTTCCGTTATTATATAACCAACGTGTTGTGCCGCTACCTACAGAAATGCTGCCTGCAATAATGGTGCCGTTGTTTACAAGGTCGCCCTTGCGCGAAGTGATTGTTCCGCCACAAATGATTGTTCCATAGTTTTCAATCTTGTTTTCCCAAAGAGTGATATTGTCTTTGACATAAAGGACAGCGCCCGATTCAACATAAATGCCGGTACTACTTGCTCCTTTTCGTTCAAGAAGACTACCGTTAACAACTACTTTTGAATTTGATTTCAAAAGAAGATAGCCGCTATCATTCTCATTAACCATATCACCGTTAACTTGAAGTTCACTGTTCTGCCATACAGTGGTGCTTCCTGAAACAGCGTATCCGCAGTGATAATTAACATTATCAATGGTGAGATCTAATTTTTCTACACCACTGCAAATCAGTGTTGATTTTTCAGAAGCAGTGGCATTTTCTTCGCCTACATCAAGACCGGCGCCTGATCTGTAGAATTTACCTACCTGAGCATATGCGCCCTTTTTCAGCTGTCTTTGATCCCAGCTTGAACCAGACTGAACCCAAATAAATCCGGTTGTATAGAGTTTTGAATTTGTCCTGAAGTCGATGTGTCCTGAACCGCCGCTTCGGATATCAATATCGCCATTTACATAAAGGGTAGAATTTGCTTTCAGATCCAAGCTCTTACCGTTTGCATTAATATCCATATATCCGAAGATAAAGGAAGTATTTCCTTCATTTACATACAAACTCTTCTTTATCTTACGGTCTGAAGCGATACCGTATATTTTTTTATTCTTTAATTCCCAGTTACTATTATCACCGTTAACCCAAGCTTCCCATTTCCAACCGTCCTGGTTTTCTACAGGTAACGAAAAAGCGTCTGTGCTCGGAATTGATGATATTGCTGTTGTATATGCAGATGGATATGAAATAGTTGCATCCGAATACGGAGAATCAATGCTTACAGGGATGTTTACATCACTGTCCGCAACTGTATTCGGTGTATCGGAATCGCTGACCTGATTGGTATTAAGTTCAGTCTCAAATGTGTTTGCAGTTCCAAACAGCTTACTGTTAACACTCTTGAAGAATAAACCGTTATTATCATCAATAGTTGCGATTGGATTTGTAGGTGTAGAAAGAACTTTTTCACTTACGGAAACCGCTCCGCCTTCACCGGTAATGTCTTCAATGTTATATTTGTCTACACTGGTGATCTCAGAGTTTACACGATTCTTCTCCGCATTGAAAGACTTGTTGGTTGAAGGACCGTCATCACCGTATTCGTTCTTAATCTCGTCTTTCTTTGTGCCAACGGAATTCTTTTCCTGGGTGCCCTCTTTATTCTGGAACTTCATTCCTTCGGCTTTGTCATTAACCTTGTTATGACCAAACCAGTTGTTATTCAGGTTGTTTGTATCATACTCGTTAACATAATCAATAGCATTTTTGAGTTGGCCTTCCGAGTTATATAACTCATAGCCTTTGTACGAGTGATTTGAAATATTTACGCCGCCGAGAGATTGCTCGTTATTGGAAAGCTTTGTTAGTCCTGAATTTTTATTAACCTTAAAGTATTGGAAAAGATTATTCTTTGCAGCGTAGTTGTCATCAAATACGGCATTACCGCTGCTATCCTTAACAACCTCGCCTTCATCATTTTTCTCTAAATAAGTATCGTCGGTATACTTAACTTCGTCAAGCACTTCTTCAAGGTCGCCTTGAGCCTGTGCCACTGCAGCCTGAACATTACGCGAGCCCTTGGTTTTACCGTCGGTAAACTGACCGCGCTTCTTAGTTGCGGCACGGATAGACTTATTAATCTGACGCGTAAAGTAAGGAGCGAGGTTAGGCATTTCAATGTAATCGCTCTTTTCTTTAAACGTCCTTGTAATAGCGTACCTTGCGCCTGTATCGGTTGCAGCTCTGTCGGCTTGAGTCGATATTGCCGTAAATTTTTCTACCTTACCCAGATTTCTGTTGACTTTATTACCGCCAACCGTGAAGCTGTAAGTATACTTTAAGCTTGCATTCTTTGTTCCCTTAGGAACACTCTTGCCATTAAGTTCATAGCGTTCAAGAACAATGTTTTCAGTCTGGCTCTCGCCCAGTGTACCACCGTCTGTATCGGCATAATGCGCATAAACATAACCTTCTGCCGAGTTATTGTTCTTATACATTTTATCGTAGCCGGTCGAAGCAAGCTGTGCAGTGAGGATAGCAAGTCTACTCTGCCTTTCCTTAACAACGTCGCTGGTATCAACCTCAAGAGCTGCATAAGCATCAAGATATTCGCCGGCTTTCTTTTGGTTAATCCTATAAACTATAGATTCCTGAGAATTAAGTGTAATTGCTCTTGTAGGATTCGCCTGGAAAGTAAGATTCGTCTCCTGACGTAAAACTGCATCCTGGATCTGCGTTGAAACCGCGTTATTCTCTCTGAAGTAACGCTTTGCAGCAAGTTCAAAATCACCGGCACCGTCATTAACATTGCCGGAAGAGAAGGAACCGGACGTAGAATTATCAAGATCCATCTCATTAAGAATGTTAATAATGTGCTGAACTATCTGAACATTCTGTTGGTTCTGAACAAAGACACGTGTTTTTTCGGGCTGACTTTCAAGATAACTATTTAACGCCCAATTAATTGTATGACCCGCTTGATCTAATATATTACTTGCTTGTGCTGCCTGATTTGCTTCGTTTGCCCTTTGCTGTGCATAGCGCGAATAACCGAAATCGATCGTATCAACAGCGCTGAATGTTACAGAACCGTAATCGTCTGCGTCAGTACGGGCATTATATCTGCTATCAACACTCTGAATATATCCGGTGTCTGCGTTACCTGTTGACGAATGGTCATTTTCAGCAGCTACATTAGGGTCATCACCTGTATGGTCACTATCCTTTGAACGTGCTGCATTAAGCGCCTGAACACCAATCATAATATTACCGTTTGAGTGAGCGTCGTTATTCATTACTGCTTCTGAAACGTTAATGCTGACAAGATCATTATGATCGGTATTAAACGAAGTGCCGAAAGTACTATTCATCCAATCTCCGACATTATTGATAAAATCATATACACCGTTAATTGTGTTCTCAGCAACGGCAACAACTGATGAAAATGCAGTCTCGCCCGAGCCTGCACCGGTGCTGCCCTGAAGATCCATTGCCGGATTCTCTGCGCTGATTACTGCATTTGCATCATCAGAGCTAGTATCCTTATCGCCCATTTCGGCACCTGCAAAAATACTGTATTTGAGTGCTTCGGGCATACTTTCATAATTTGGTTTAACCGCTACATAAGCTGTCTTTTTTAAGTGAAGGGAACTAATACCCATCGCATTTGCAAAAAGGGTGCTATCATCAACATCAACTGTTACCTTAACAAGACAATAATCGAGGTATTCGTCAGACTCACTGGTAGACTCGTAAAAGCTGCCGTCAACAACACCTTTGATATTTACGTCAGCTTTAATCTTATCTTTATACTTGCCTTTGTTATCATAACCGTTTTTAGCAAGATATTCGTAAGCGCATTTATTTAGATTTGTCTCGTTAGCTTCAATCTTCTGACCAACAGCAGTTGCCGCTGCGTCTGCTGCATTCTGCAGTTTTGCACCGAGATAGTGATGCAGGCCGATGTCTATGCTAAGTGCAGTAAACATCAGTAAGACGGTCAGCATAACTGCCGTCATAACTGCGATTGCGCCGCGCTCCTTCTTAATATTCTTTAACTTTTTCAAGGCAAACGCCTCCTTGCAAATGTGTATTATATAAATAGTTAAAATATATTAATTATATATTAGAACAAAATTATATGTTACTTTTTGATATCCTCTGCTTTGGAATGTGCAAGTGAAAATTCCGTCTGCAGACGATAAATAAGATCTTCTGCTTTATCGATCGCACTCTCGTAAACCTGTGCGATTTCAGAATACTTTTTACTTTCATCGTCGGAGATTCCCGACTCAACCTTACCTTCAAGGTCGTTGATTTTATTTCTGTTCTTATCTACTTTCTTGGAAAGATGAGCAACATCACGCTGAAGATCACGGTTCTGATCTTCAAGCTTTTTGTTATCATCCTGAAGAAGTCTGTTCTTTGTAAGCGCTTTCTGAAGCTTTTCTTCAAGGGCTTTAACTTCCTCAGTATTGTCGGCAGGAACAACTACCTTGCGATCTGCCTTTGCAAGTTTTGCAGAGAGAGCATCCCTCTCCTCCTTGCACTGGTTAAACAGATTGCGCATTCTGTCTGCTTCCTGCTTTGCCTGCTCAAGCTCATAAGTAAGCATTTCGTTTTTATTCTTAAGATCAACAATTCGCTGATCAAATATTTCTGTTGCACTTTTGTTGATTTTGTTCAGATTAGCGAGAACCTCGTCAACCTGTTTTGGATCATATCCGCGCAAAACCTTGTCAAAATCATATGACTTATTTGATGCGCCGATAATGTCTTCTCTTTTAATTACATCGTCTGCCATAGTAGACTGTCCTTTCAAATAAATTACTATTCGACAAACTCAAGAATATCGCCTACGGCAATACCGAGTTTGTCACTGACGCCTGCATTAAGTTCAAGCATCCGGTAACCGCCCTTGACCTTTTTACGTGCTTTTTTGGGCGGTACTGCCCTGTCAATAAACAGCACTTCTCCGTCTTTTGACAAGGCAACTGTATCAATATCAAACCTCATTCCGAATGTGTGTATCTCGTTACAAGGCGTCAGCAAAAGACCGTGGTCCTCCGCCATTTCTTTACGGTACATAAGACCCATAAATCTTCTGAAAAACGAGGAAGCATCCTCGACTTCGCTGATTAAAACTTCGTCATCCTTTTTAAGTTTCAGCATTTTCATATGTTTAACCGCCTATCATCGGACCCATACTGTCGATTACGGAAAAGATAACCGGTCCGAGAATTATAAGAATAATAGCCGGAAGAACAAAAATTACAGTAGGTATGGTCATCTTTGTCGGTACTTTTGAGGCAACCTCTTTGATCTCCTCACTCTTATCCATACGCAATTGTTCTGCCTGTGCTTCAAGTACGTTTGTGATAGGGATACCGAGCTGATTTGCCTGTGTAACCGCAGAAACAAAGGTTTTTAGTTCTTTAACATCAGATGCATCAGCAATCGATCTTAACGCATCGTTTCTGTTTTTACCAAGCTGAACCTGCCTGAATACTGTCATAAGTTCGTCAATAAGCGGACCTTCCATTCGTTCAGAAATCTTTACAAGTGAAGCATCAAAGCTAAGACCGGCTTCCATACATACACTCATAAGGTCGATTGTATCCGCAAGCTGCAATTTGATTGCTTCCTGGTGCTTTTTAACTTTCAAAGTAAGATACAGATCAGGAGCAATTACAGCAAATACGATTCCGCCAATAACAATAAACAGCGCCGGTTTTACCATCTGGTATAAGAAGAATACTAGGCTTATACCGATGGAAAGGACAATTACTACAGCAGTAAAAGCCGTTTTGAAAAATGTAAAGTTTGATGCAGACAAATGAAGACCTGCCTTGCGAAGCTTAGCTGCAAGAAGTTCACGATTCTTCTTTTGTCTTTCTGTTTTGGTAGCATTTTCGCCGTAGCGTTCGGTATTGTTGATTTTATCAAGCATAGGCTTGATAACACGGTCGTAAAACGAGGTGTCAACATTTTTGTAATCTGCTTTAACAGTTTCTTTACCGAGAGCCTGCTTACGGCGGAAGTTATTATCTTCCTCCTCGCCTCTGCGTGCAAGAAGGATTACAACCAGTCCGAATGCAAAGAGCGCATATGTAATAACCAGTACAGGAATTAATATTTTCATACAACACCCTCCTTACATCTTAACAGTTGTGATTTTCTTTACAAACATAAACGCAAGTCCTTCAAGTCCCGCTGCAATAGCGAGAAGGATGTTTCCGCGTGGCTCCAAATAAAGCACTTTAACGAAATCAAAACTGATTAAGGTAAACATTCCGAGAATAATAATCGGCATTGCACCTACGATAATACCTGACATCTTACCTGACGATACAGATGTTTTGAGCTGTCTTTTCAGTTTCATACGTTCACGAATTGTGTCTGAAATATTTTCGAGAATATGCGACAGGTTACCACCGGTCTGTCTCTGTACAAGAACAGCAGAAACCATAAGGTCAACATACCTACTCTTAATTCTTACGCCGAGATTTTCAAGTGCCTCGTCCATTGAATAACCCATATTAACCTCTTTTACAACGGTTGCAAATTCGGTTGAAATAGGTGCGTCCATATCACTCGCAATCGTTTCCATTGCCTGGTTGAAGCTAAGACCGGAACGAAGACATGAGCAACAAATCATAAGTGCGTCGCAAAGCTGTTCTTCAAACTTCTTGACACGTGATTTTTGCTTCCTTTTAACATAGATTATCGGCGCAACAGCACCGGCAACAATAAGTATACCCGTTAGTATAATATTACCGGTAAATACAACAACAAGAGCACCGGGAACAAATGCAACAAGAATCCATACAATCAGAAATTCTTCCGGACGCATTTTAATGTCCGCCGACTGCAATTGTTTGTAAATAGCATTACCGACTTTTTCATCAAATCGGCTATTCTGTCTTTGACGTTCTCTTCTGTTACGGCGTGTTTTACTCTCGTTTTTAACGAGCGCAACATCCATATCGCCGTCGCCTTCAGTTTTATTAAGTTCTTCAAGTCGTTTTTCCGCCGCTATCTTATCGGCAGAAACTGCGGAAGTGATAATAAACGTAAGTGCAAATACCAGAAGCGCAAACGTAATCGACAGTACTATAACACTAAGAATTGAACCAGTCATTGCTTACAACCACTCCGTTCTCTTTGATTTTATCAATGCACTTCGGTACAATACCGGTTGCTCTGAATTCACCTTTAAATTTACCGTCGGTATCCATTTCACCGTTGGTTTCGTATGCATATATTTCCTGCATACGTATTACGTCGCCTTCCATTCCGACAATCTCGGAGATTGAAACGATCTTTCTTGTACCGTCTCTGAGACGTGCCTGCTGAACAATAATGTTAATTGCCGATGCAACCTGGTCTCTGATAGCCTTAGACGGAAGCTCTGAACCGGACATCATAACCATCGTCTCAATACGGGAAATAGAATCTCGAGGAGAGTTGGCGTGGATTGTGGTAAGCGAACCGTCATGACCGGTATTCATAGCCTGAAGCATGTCGAGGGTCTCGTCAGAACGAACCTCGCCGACGATGATTCGGTCAGGTCTCATACGCAGGGCGTTAACAACAAGGTCTCTGATGCTGATACGACCTTTACCTTCCATGTTTGCCGGACGGCTCTCAAGTGTGATAACGTGTTCCTGCTTAAGCTGTACCTCGGCCGAGTCCTCGATAGTAACGATACGCTCATCGTCCGGGATATAGCTTGAAAGGATGTTAAGCAGCGTTGTTTTACCTGAACCGGTACCTCCGGATACGATAATGTTAAGTTTACCTTTTACCGCTGCCTCAAGGAACGCCAGCATCTTGTGGTTAGCGGAACCGAGCGCGATAAGCGTCTGAGCCGTAATCAGTTTTTTACTGAACTTACGGATTGTAAGCACAGGTCCTACGAGTGAAACAGGAGGAATGATTACGTTTACACGGGAACCGTCGGGAAGACGTGCGTCAACCATAGGGCTTGCTTCATCAACGTGACGACCGACCTTTGTAACAATTCGGTCGATAATCTGCATAAGGTGCATTGTGTCCTTAAACTGAATGTCGGTAAGGATAATTTTACCTCTCTGCTCTGCGTATACCTGATATGGGCCGTTAACCATAATTTCACTGTATTCATCACTGTTAACAAGCGGCTGAATAGGACCGTAGCCCATAATATCATCGAAAAGCTCTTCCGCAACAGCAGTACGGTCGATACGCGGAATACCGTATTCCGGCTTTTCGACATATTCCTTAATCATTGCACGCATACCGTCATCGGTAATGGCAACGTTTTCGGAAATCTGTTTTTCAACAATCGCGTTATGGATCGCTGTTTTTGTTTCGGCAAACGGATCTTCGCTCTGAAGTTTAGTGGCTCTTATGGCACCTCTTTCTTCTTCCTTGTTTTCGTCGGGAGCATTTGCCTCTTCAATGGATCCGTATCTGTCAAGAAGTCCCATTATTTAGCGAGCCTCCTTGTTTTCTTTGTATGTTCAACTTTGCCTTCTCTTTCAAGAGTCATCTTGTCAACAAGCTCAACAATATCCCTTGCAATAGGTGAACGCGGCTTATATGTAGTTACCGGCTGACCGTTGTTAAGCGAAGCGTTTACAGTCTTGAAATCGCTTGAGATAACCGAGTATGCCGGAATACCGAGAAGGTTTTCAAAATCCTGAATGCTTACGTTATTTTTCTTTACGTTCTTATTAATAAGAAGACGGGCTTTATCCTTCTGATTGAGCTGCTGGATTACGTTAAGGCAAACCTTTGCTCTCTTGAGTGAAAGGATATTAACGTCGTTAACGGTAAAGATAATATCAGAACTTTCAATAGCTGTAATGACAGGATCGGTAAGTGAGCAACCGCAGTCAATGAGGATGTACTCAAAATAGTTTCTTGCAACATCGATGATTGATTTAACTGCAGTGCTTGTAACATACTCCGCAAGTTCCGGTGACGGAGGCGAAGCGAGAAGAGAAAGACCTGACGGATGTGAAGTACAACATGTTGTGAGGTTGTCAATTGAAACTCCGTTACCGTCTCTCGAAATATCAACAATTGTTTCGCTTGGGGTAAGATCAAGCGCCATATCGGCATCGCCGAACTGAAGGTCGAGGTCGATAAGGAGCGTCTTTTTTCCTCTCGTAGCAAGTTCAACGGCTACGTTTGCAGCGATAGTTGTTTTACCTACGCCGCCCTTACCGCTGAAAAAGCCGTAAACGGTTGAACGCGTTTTCTTCTCCATCGTGGAGTCAGCATTAAACTTTCTTTCTTTTGCAACAAGGCGCTCCATCTTATCGCAGAACTCCTTGCCGTCGATATTGATGTCAAGCACCTGCTTAACACCTGCCTGAGCAGCCATATTTACAATATCAACTGTCACTTTATCCGTAAGGATAACCGGTACTGCGCCTAATGAGTTGAGACCCATATCCTCAATAAAGTCAGCAAACTGAGGATTAATGTCATAGCTGTCAACAAGGAACGCAACAATATCAGGAACAAATCCCTGAATTCTTACTTTTGCGCCCGGCTCAATATCCGAGTAACCGATAATAGCAAAATTTTCATCAACAAGTTTATTTTTAAGAGTAACTTTGTACTCAGTATCATTTGAACAAACAACAATATTTATTTTTTCCATAAACTTACTCTCCAGTTTTCAGTGAATTATTCTTGGGTTGTTTCGTCTGCGGCTTTTTTAGTAGTAGTCTCAGTCTGTGATTCAGAACGCGGCTTGAGTACTAACTTAAACGATCCGTTTTCATTTTCGATTGTTTGGAGCTTTCTTGCCTGTGTCTCCGTAACCTCTACGGTAAGTGTACCGTAATCGAGTGTTGACGTACCGTTTTGTTTAGCACTGGCATCAGCAGAAGCGTTAGAAACTCTTAAAATCTTGAGGTTTTTATAAGCAACAGTTGAAGTTCCATCCTTATAAACAAGAATATCAACGGTATCCCCTTCTCTTATGTAACCGTCAACACCATTAACCGATCCTGCGCTGAATGAGTATGCAACGTGACCTTTGGCAAGTTTTTGTGACAATCCAACATCCGGAGAATCTTCATCAAGGAGCCTGTTTGTATTGATTAACTCGTCTGCAAAAATTGTGGTTGATGTAATCTTACCGACAATATCGTTGAGATCCTTAACCATTGTTTCGTTAACCATACCGTCAATTACATTGACTTGCTTGAAGTAACCTGCATCCTCCGCAATCATATCTTCGGTGATCTGCGTGTTATCCGCAATCTCCTGAGCAGCGGCATATACAATCTCAGTGTCCTTAATTGTCGTCTTCTTGTCGAGCTGATTTGCAAACATAAAAGTTGCAAACATAGCGAGCAGTGCAAAAACAACTGCAATCAAATAAACTTTTTTCATAAATCTTACCCTTCCTTAATATAATCCATTTCAGGATTTAAATTTTTTAAATATATATTTAAGATTCCGCACTTACGTTTGGAATCTGTTATTTTCAAATAAATCAGCTTGAAGTAGGTACTTCCACCTGCTCTTCTACCTTAAACGTAGATGCAGAAGCAAGATCCTTCTTCATATGATCCGCCGTAACGCCTAAAACAGGAGTAAGAACATGAGCCTTACCCTGCACCTTAACAGTCACATCACCATTAGGACGGCATTTGAGATCCCAGCCGTTATTGGCGACCTGTTCGCTTGTGTCATATGAATATTCAACAGTGACAACTATATCCTCTTTGTCAATACCCGTATTCTTCAGTGATTGAGCTACCTGTATGCACAGATCCTTTTCGCTTTCGGAATAAGGAACTTCGGCGTTCTTCAGACCGCTGTACGATGCTCTCGCTGTTGGATTTTCACTCGGTATCGGCAATACTCGCTTAACCATTTTGCCGCTTCCGCCGGGTGCTGAATCATACGCTATATCTTCATATTCTACACACGCGACACGCGCTGCGTTACGGGCAGAATTTTCCAAAGAAATGTAGTTATAGAAAAGAAAGCCGAAATCAAGGATACCCATGACCAGCAACAAAAATATTGGAAGTACGAGGGCAAATTCGATCATTGCCTGACCTTCCTCTTTTTTCTTTTTCTTACGGTTTTTCACTCTATCACCAACTTTGTGATAAATTTAAGGAAAATTGGGGGCAGGTTACCCCGCCCCCTGTTCTCTTTTTTACATTATGCATCAAGTGCAGGATCAACATCGTTGTTAGCCTTGTTGAAGAGATTCTTGATCTTCGGACCAAGAGCAATAAGAACAACAATTGCAACGATAGCGATGAGGCCAAGAATAAGAGCGTACTCTACCATACCCTGACCGTTTTCATCTTTAAGAAATGTCATTGTCAAAATCCTCCTTCTTAAAAATTTTAATAATTATTTAATTAATTAATTATTATCGAATTAAGTGTGGGCTATTTTGCCTCGTCAACAGCATTGTTTGCCTTGTTAAATGTATTTTGGATCTTAGGACCAAATGCAATAAGCACAACAACTGCAACAACTGCAATAAGACCAATAATCAAAGCATATTCAACCATACCCTGACCGTTTTCATCTTTAAAAAAATTCATTTTACTCTCCATCAATAACTAAATCATTATGTTTACATCAAATATACTAAACACAGAAAAGCACATTGTGATTACGGTTCCCGCTGACAGGAACGGCCCCATCGGTACCTGTGTTTTAAGGTCGCCCTTTTTCATAATCTTGAGATAAACATAGAATACTGCAACAAGAATCGCCATAATGACCATTGACTGGAAATAGCCGGTTGCATAAATACAAATTCCTATGACACCACTGTATTTTATATCGCCTGCACCCATCGGGATCTTGAGAATGCTGGGGATCAAGCACACCACCATTCCGATGAAGAAGCCCATAAATATACTTGGAATAATATCTAAGGATTTGTTTGCGATACAGTGATAAATCACATATGCCACTTCAACAACGAGCATTGAAAGCAGGCAGGAATTAGGTATTTTCCGTACCAGCGCGTCAACAAACGACAGGCTGAATATCGGGATTAGCAGAAGCAAGTTTCTAATGTACAAGTCAGGTGAATCAGCTGTGAACGTTATCCCGAATGCGGCTGCAAGCCCGAGAGCAACAGATAAAATCTTAATGCTCATCTTATTCAGAGGTGCCGCTTCTGCAGGGTCCTCTGTTCTGGATAATGTCAACTTTTTTGACAGTGGAATCGTCACAATTCCCAATGCAATTCCGTATATTATAGATACAATAATTTTGAATATCATTGATCTGATTCCTTCACAATCTCCTGCCGATTCGTTTTGTAATTCAGTGTATGTACACCTCTTTACAACCAAATTATAGCAATAAATTAGTATAAATACAACAAAAATCGTATATAAAAGCGTATTTTCGTAAGTTTTGAACAAATTGTGAACATCGTTTTTGTATATTTGATACAAAGAAAAACGCATTTTATACTACTTTAACTCATTGTTTACAAAAATTTTACATTTAAACGCACAGTTTCTTTGTCACTAACATATATATTCACAACGCCAGTCTATTATGTCGCTGAAATACTATTTTGTGTATTCTATGATCTCGAATTTATCTTCGTCATAAAGTTTCAGCTTTGCTTCAAAATCATCGCGCATTCTCTGCTCTTTTTTCTCGTTGTAATACTTAATCTTGCGATTGTTATTTGCCGCATCATAGTACATACGCTTTCCGTTTTTGGCAGTTGCAAACGCATACTGGTGAATTGTACGTCTGCCTTTGATAACATCAGTAAACTCGATTTCACCCTCGCTGTCATAGTAGAGTGCAAACTCAGCCATACCTCCGGCGTAACCGGTACCGCTCTTAAACTTGCGGGCAAGTACCTCATTAAACGTGTCAAGCGCTCCGCCTTTACAATTGAATCCGGCAAACGTTACGGAATAATCCTTCGTACCGGAAATATCCTGCGCCTGCATCTCCTCACACTTTTCGGTATTCATCTTAATCCCGCACTCTTCAAGAGCTTCCATCCAGCCAAGCCATCCGTATTCGGCAGTATATCTCTCAACGCTTATAAAGGCACCGTCTTCATCAAGGTGCTTTGCAACAGTCTGAGCAAAGCCCGCAAACGCATTCTTATAAGACTCTTCCCTGTCCGCGCGATAACCGACAAAGTTCAGTCCCTGCGTTGTGAGCTCGCACGCATCAAGCAGCGAACGGAAAGAAGTAACGCAGTTGAACTTTTTGCCGAGGTCAAGACCAAATACATCGGCACAGATGAATTCCGCATTGGTCACGCCAAGACGCTGTGCAAGTTCTTTTGCATTTTCAATTGCACCTTCGTTAATATCTACTCCGACAAATTGCGTATCCGGGAACTGCCTTGCCATAAAACATGTCACAATACCGCAGTCACAGCAAAGGTCAAGCACGCTACCGCCGAAAAGCTCTGCGTTATCAATGGTAAGATTACCGATATGCCTGAACACACCGCCGTCAAACGCTGCAGAAACATAAATCGATCCGTCAAGTGATCTATTCTTAAGCTCATAAAAATGACTGTTGTCAACAGGCGCGCCCTCACCGCGTGAGTTAAGCTCATACGCCATATCCTGCGCATACTGCTTGTCCGTCTTAATTGCAAGCCCGGTGATAAAATCATTAGGTGTCTTAATATACTTAAGACCGACCTCTTTCATATAATCTTCTACTTGTTCGTAAGCAATCATAATCGTTCTCCTAAAGTGTATTAAAAATATTATAGCATAAAAACTGCCTCTGTGCAATTGATTTACTATATAATTAATGTTATAATATACGGCGGTGATAATATGGAACAAAAAAGCCGTGCGCTGAAAATAGAAAAGAGAGTAATGTACACACTGTTTTTTCTGACCTTCGGCGTTATGATGATTATTGGCACGACAAAGGATCTGGAGATCGATAAATCACTGTTTGATTATCAGAATTCTTTTGCACGTTTTATGGAGTCTTATGCAGAAGCTCCTCTGCATCTTGTAAGACTGCTCGCTTGTTGCGTACTGTTCACGGCATATCACAAGGTTGACGACGCACTGGATATTGCCCAGTCGTTTTTGCCGTTTATCGGTAAAATACGCAACAACAAAATAATAAGGATAATAATATATATTATACATCATATTATATACGTGATGTTTTTGTGCGGCGCTTTTATTGGAAGCAATGAGTTTTTAAACTACATCGGAGCAAATATTCAGGATCTGCTCACAGGCAAAGGCGCACCGAAATTCATTGCCGTTATTCTATGGACAATTGTGCGCATAGCGCTCGTTATAATAGTTCTGCTGTTGATGAGAAAGATAGACAAAAAGAAACTAAGATCCCTTGAGTTTATGGCATTTGCTGGATTGATATTGTATGAAAGCAGCGCCGTAATCAACGAGATTAAAGATTATTTTCATCGCGTCCGGTTCAGAGAAATGGTTGCTTACTCGCATGCATTGATTGATGCGAACGGATATTCTTCACGCGGAAATTCAGATATGCCTAAAGAATGGGTTGAAACCTCATTTTTCAACGCATACACTCCGTGGTACAAACCGGGAAACGACTTCGGCGTTTACAGCGAATCAAATTCTTTTCCGTCCGGTCACACTGCGTCTGCCGCATTTACTATGCTGCTACCGTTGCTTGCAACAAAAACAAAAAAGGCAACAAAACTGTTCATCCCCGCATTTATTCTCGGCTTTGCATACACACTTACCACAGGCATTATGCGACTTGTTGTCGGTGCTCATTATTTGACTGATATTGCCGCAGCTGCAATAATAATTTTAGCAATGGCTATTGTCATAACCGGCATTATGAACATACTTGAACGGTATTCTGATAAGCGGCTGAATCGCATCATACGCCGCCGAAAGCGCGATGAAATGCGAAGCCAGATGAAAGACGAAACAGAGGAGTAAACAATATGGATATTATTGTAATGATAATAATTGTTGTGGCATTTGCAGGAATTGTAATGTTCCTCGGCTCGCGTGCAAAATCAGATTTTGTCGGCGACTCAGTTGTCACAAAAGACACGAAAATTGCAGATATTCTTGCACTTGACGACGGCATTGCAGGAATGCTTGAACTGCAGGGGCTAAACTGTACAGGCTGCCCCTCAGCTGCAGGCGAAACGCTCGAACAGGCTTGTACAGTTCACAATCTGAGCACTGAGCGGTTGGTTCTCGCAATCAACGCATATATGGACGAGAAAAAATATGTTATCCGGACTTTCACTGACGGATGCCCCGACGACGCAAAACAGATACGCCAGAAAGTGTTTGTTATTGAGCAGAAGTTTGAAGACGAATTTGATGAAATTGACGACACTGCAATTCACTTTGTGCTCTATTACGTTGATAAGCCGGTTGCCACCGCCCGCGCATATTACGACAAAGAAGATAAGTCATACCATATCGGCAGAATGGCTGTAATCAAAGAATTCCGCAGTATGCACCTCGGCAAAAAGATAATGGATTACGCAGAAGAATATCTTAAAAAGAAGGGCGCAAAAAAGATTAAGCTTTCGTCACAGGTGCGTGCAAAAGGCTTTTATCAGCGCCTCGGCTATAAGCCGTACGGTGAAAAATACTACGACCAGCACTGCCCTCATATAGCAATGGAAAAAACGCTTTAGCAGTTTTGCTAAAGCGTTTTTATTCTGACCTGAAGCGAGCAAGTCGTGGGTTTATTCAAATTTTATTATTACATCGGTATTATCAGCCATATACAGTTCAGAACCGTGGGCTATCCTGCCCTCTTTGTCGTAAGCCATGAACTTGCTGTATGTTATAACCTGTCTGATAACTCTCTGCTCAATCGTATCGCTTGAAACAGGTGTAATTCCGAGTGCTTCCTCACCTTTTTTCAAAGGCTGTTCCCAATAAGTATCAATGTCAAATTTTGCATTTATCTTGAACTCATTTTTTCTGTTGCTTGATGTAAAGTAATCCGTATCGCCGGTGAAGTCCCATTTATTGTAACCGCCGAGATCATAGTACTCCAGCCTGTAAATATGCTTTGACAGATCGAACCACCAGTTTTTAACCTCCACATTATATGTAAGGTGGTATACACTGTCGTCCTTTTTATCCTGGACAACCTGAACCTCTGTTACATCGTATAATACTTTATGCCTGTGGCTCCACCACATATAATAAGCACCGTAGGAACCTACAGCGAGAAACGCAACAATAAGCACAACAGCAATAACTTCTTTTACTCTATTACTCATAAAACCCCTTCTCTGTAAAAAAATACCCCTATTTTAAATTGCTGTGATTATAACTGTATTTTAACATACAATTAGACATCCGTCAACCAACTTTGTTAAAATAGTATCACTTGCTTATTGGGTATTATTATGTTATAATTATTATTTGTTAAAGATTAAAGAAGAGGAGTGGCTCTTATGGGTGTTAGAAAAACATTTAGAAGAGGCGTACATCCCAAAGGCGGCAAGGAATTTTCGGCAGAAGTGCCGATCCGCAATATTGACGCTGAGGATGTAATGGTGTTCCCGCTGTCACAGCATATCGGCGCACCTGCAAAGCCCCTTGTGCAAAAGGGTGACAGAGTGCTTAAAGGTCAGATGATTGCAGAGGCAGGCGGGTTTATTTCCGTACCGATTTACTCATCGGTTTCCGGCACGGTAAAAGGCATTGAAAAACGCCTTGTTGTCAACGGCGCACAGGTTGACTGCATTGTTGTTGAAAACGACGGAGAGTATGAAACCACCGAGAACTTCGGCTACGAAAACGACATTGACGGTATGACTGCCGACGAAATTGTAGGCATCATCAAGACCGCAGGTATCGTTGGTCTCGGCGGCGCGGGCTTCCCGACAGGCGTTAAGGTTTCGCCTAAAAACGCTGAAGATATTGACTATCTCATTATCAACGGCGCGGAGTGCGAGCCGTATCTCACATCGGACTACCGTCTTATGATGGAGCGCCCCGAGGAGATTATCAGGGGTATTCAGGCACTTCTGAAAGTTCTGCCGAAAGCGCACGCAATTATCGGTATCGAGGATAACAAGAAGGACGCGCTTGACGTAATGGAGCGTATGGCGCGAATCGATAACAGAATCGATACCTGCAAACTCAAGACAAAATATCCGCAGGGCGGCGAGCGCCAGCTGATTTATGCAATCACAGGCAGAAAGATCAACTCCAAAATGCTTCCTGCCGACAAAGGCGTTGTCGTTGTTAACGCGGCAAGCTGCTTTGCGATTTACGAGGCAGTTTACAAAAATATGCCGCTGATACACAAGGTTATGACTATCACCGGCGACGCTGTTAACGAGCCGCAGAACGTTGATGTTCCGCTCGGTATCAGCCACAGCTATCTGCTTGAGCAGTGCGGCGGCGCAAAGGACAGCGTTGTCAAGTTCATCTCCGGCGGCCCAATGATGGGTATGGCAATGAGCACGCTCGACGTGCCTGTTATCAAGACATCTTCGTCAATCCTTGCAATGAGCAACGACGACGTTGAAAAGGCTGCGAAGATTGAAACCGCCTGCATTCACTGCGGCCGCTGCGTTGCAGTTTGCCCGCAGACGCTTGTGCCGCAGATGATGGGCAGAAGCATTAAAGCAGGCGACATTGAACGTTTTGAAAAAATCAGCGGTATGGAATGTATTGAATGCGGTTGCTGCTCATTCGTATGTCCTGCAAAAATTCCGCTCACACAGATGTTTAAGCTCGGCAAGGCGCAGGTGCGCGAAGCCGCGGCGAAGAATAAGTAAGGAGGGGAAAACTTAATGTATAATGTATCGGTATCCCCTCACGTAAGGGCAAAAACATCGACTAAATCCGTAATGCGCGACGTTGCAATCGCGCTTGTACCGACGCTCGGTGTGGGTATCTGGCAGTTCGGCTGGAAAGCGGCAATGCTTATCGCAGTCTGCATTGTCAGCGCAGTTGCAAGCGAAGCATGCTTCGAATTTTTAATCAAAAAACCAATCACTGTATTTGATTACAGCGCAGTAGTAACGGGTATGATTTTATCCGTTAACCTGCCTCCGACTGCAACATGGTGGATGGCAGTGCTCGGCAGTGCATTTGCGATTATCCCCGTTAAGCTGATGTTCGGCGGACTCGGTCAGAACTTTATGAACCCCGCGCTTGCAGGACGTTGCTTCCTGATGATTTCATTCACAGGCAGAATGACGAACTTTGCGGTTGACGGTATGTCGTCCGCTACTCCGCTTGCACAGCTTAAGGCAGGCGAAAGCGTTGACCTTATGAGTCTGTTCATCGGCACTCACCCCGGCTGTATAGGCGAGGTTTCGGCAGTGGCAATTCTTGTCGGCTTTGTTTACCTTGTAGCACGCAAGGTTATCACACCGGCAATTCCCTGCACATACGTGCTTTCAACTGTAGTATTTATTATAATCATCAGGCTGTTCAGCCACGACGCAATCACAGCACAGTACGTCCTCGGTGAGGTTATGTCAGGCGGTCTGCTTGTAGGCGCTGTGTTTATGGCGACTGACTACGCAACAAGCCCGATTACAAACAAGGGCAAAATCTGGTTCGGTATTATTCTCGGCTTACTTACAGCACTGTTCAGAATGCTCGGCTCAACGGCGGAGGGCGTATCTTATGCAATTATCATCGGCAACCTGCTTGTTCCGCTGATTGAAAGAGTAACCGTTCCACATCCGTTCGGCGGCGAAAAGAAAATATCTATCGCGCTTGGCGACAAGGGCATCTCTTCATTCCTTCCGTTCAGCCCGCAGAAGAAGAGAGGAGGCAACGCAGATGAGTAAACAAAAATCAGGAATGATTAAAAATGTTATTTCCATTTTCGCAATCACACTCGTTGCCGTGCTCCTGCTCGCTGTTGTAAATCAGGTCACCAAGGACCCGATTGCACAGGCTGAAATCAACGCGCGTAACGAAGTTTACAAGCAGGTTTTCACCGATGCAAAGGATTTTGAAGAGGTGATGTCTGAGGACGAAATCGCCGAAAACGGTGAAAAAGCGCTTAAAGACGCAGGCATTGAATCCTGCACAATCAACCACGCAATGAAAGTTGTTGACGGAAACCAAACGCTCGGTTATGTTATCTCCGCCTCCTCCAAAAAGGGCTACGGCGGCGAAATCCAGATTGCCGTAGGTATCACAACAGACGGCGAAATCACCGGCTTTAACGTAATCAAACACAGCGAAACTGCAGGCCTCGGCGCAAAAGCCAAAGAGGATCCCGCTTTCGCAGAACAGTTTAAAGGCAAGACTGCAAATGAAAATATCGAGGTTGTAAAGGGCGGCGGTGCCACAGGTAACCAGATTGACGCTATCAGCGGCGCAACAATCACATCAAAAGCTGTTACCGGAGCTACAAATGCTGCAATCGCGTTTTACAACGCTTGTCTGAAGGGAGAGTGATAGAATGAAGGGAGCTATTGAAAGACTGTATAACGGCATTATCAAAGAAAACCCGACCTTCGTTCTGATGCTCGGTATGTGCCCTACGCTTGCCGTAACGACAAGCGCTAAAAACGGACTCGGTATGGGACTTGCCACAATGGTGGTACTGATTATGTCTAACCTGCTCATATCGTTGCTTCGCAAGGTTATTCCGGACAGCGTAAGAGTTCCGATTTACATCGTTATCATCGCATCATTTGTAACGATTGTTGAGATGCTGATGCACGCATACGTTAACTCGCTTTATGACAGCCTCGGCATCTACATTCCGCTTATTGTTGTTAACTGTATTATCCTCGGCAGAGCGGAATCATACGCTTCAAAGAACGGTCCGTTCCTTTCGATTTTTGACGGTATCGGAATCGGTATCGGCTTTACAATCGGTCTTACAATCATCGGCCTTGTGCGTGAGCTTATAGGTAACGGTACAATCTTCGGCGCACAGGTTATGCCAAAGGCATACGAGCCGATTTCAATATTCGTAATGGCGCCCGGCGCGTTCTTCATCCTCGCACTGCTGTGCGCACTGCAGAACAAGCTTAAGCTCAAGGGGGCAAACCGCCACGTGAAAGCAAACGATAAGGAGGTGGAGTCAAATGTCGAGTAATCTGTTTTTAATCCTCATCACCACCGCACTTATCAACAACGTAGTTTTGAGCCAGTTCCTCGGAATTTGCCCGTTCCTCGGCGTTTCGCGCAACGTTAAAACTGCTGCAGGTATGGGCGGCGCAGTGATCTCGCTTGGCGTGCTGGGAGAGTATATCTGGCGAACATTCGATGTGGCCAGAAACAGACCGACATAT
>CAYZPT010000007.1:7208-30381 GCA_964480285.1 uncultured Bacteroides sp. | reverse complement strand
AAACGACACGGAATTAACCGTGTCGCTTTTTCTTGTTCCGCCATTGTAATCCATTTATATTCATTTTTCCGTTTTCTCAAGCGGTTTTTTTAAAGCTGCTTCATTTAAAATGCCGATTTTCCTTGCCTGCAATACCAATTCAATCTGCAGTAACATCTGATTGCCGGCACCGGCAAAAATACCGAATATAATATCAAAAATCATTGCGTCCATCAACGCTTTACGCGGGATTCCCAGCCAATTGAAGAATACCACATATGCCAGCAGATTGGCGCCCGGTACGGGTGGGGTTGCCACAAATAGCAACACTGCAAAAATAATAGCGGAAACATACCAGAGCCAATCGGTTTTTACGTTGTAAACCTGCACGGAATACATAGTAAAAATCAATGTACCGATGGCGCTCACAGGCATATACAGCACTAAGCCTTGCGGCAACGAAATTTTAGTATAACCTTCATCAATTCCGAGCAAATGACTGCAAGAATACTTTGTGTGCTCAAAAGAGGTGTCCAAAGAGCCTGTTTTAAGCGCTATGAAAAAGGGCTTTTGAATTTTAGTCGATAACGTATGCGGACTCACGTTTAATCGCAGGCAAACATATAGCACTGCAATCAACATCATAAGAATTGACGCGAGCAAAGATATTATAAGAGGTTTATAAAGCCCTTGCAAAATATCGGTTTGCCCTTTGATGATTTCCAGACATAAAAACAGCCCTGCAAACAACGGTACCAGCAGGCTGGTCCATTCTGCGAGTTTTAAACCGACCATATTGATCTGGCGTAAAATGTGCTTTACCTCCGTTACTGCGGTTCCCAGCACAATCAACGCAGCACCTAAAACGAATGCCATAAATAACAGTTGTGGGGTATTGGAATCAAGAAACGGTTCAATGATATTGTTTGGAACAAATGCCGTTATGGTTTGCAAAATTTGCTTAAATATACCCTCTTTTTCATTAATGTCGTTGTATTTCAAAATAAACATCGGAAGTGCAATAACAATTGAAGATGCAGCAATTAAAAAACTAAAGCCGAAATAGCGCGCCACCACATTGGCGCTGTTGCCCCCCTGCTTATCAATGCGCTTAGTATTGAGCATAGTGGTAATCACTGTAAAGAAAACAATGGGTCCGGAAATTGCATTCAAAGTTCTTATCCACAGTTCATATGCCGGTGTTAAGAACTGATCGCTCACCGCAGCCTGCTGCCCTTTTGTGAGTAGCAGATGCCCTACCACGCCCAACAGCAAACCGACCAGCAGGAAAATAAATATTTTTAATACCGGATTAATTTTTTTTGCCGGTATATTTACCTTAAGAATGTTCTTTCCCCAAACATAAGAATACTTCGGGTTTAAGCCGACCGCAGTTTGCAACGAGCTGTTCCAGTCGCCCAATTCCGCGTTGGTTTCGCTCAACGGATTAAACGCTTCTCCCGCCATTTCCAATTGGATATATGTGCCGCTCAGTTTGCTTTCAAAGTGCGCTTGAAACGTGGCTTCTTCGCCGAAATTATCGCGTACTCTGAGCAAAATTTCCTCAAGCAACAACCGGAGCTTTATTTTAACACGATTATCAATACCGAGTATGGCAAGGTTGCCGTCCAGCCATTCTGAAAAGTTGTCAATACTGCTGTATTGCAAATCGGTATCAAATTTTGAAGACTCTTTAAGATGCATAATACGTCCTTTTCTATGAGTTCTGACTCTGTAATACTATTAAAAACATAAATAATTATATCAAACATTTTCCAACATTTCAACCGCTCACAAAATAGAGTGCTGTGCTATCTCATTCGTACATTTTGTTTTGTTTAATACATAAAAAGCCACGAACAGGCATCTGCCTGTTGGGGCACCCTACGTAAATAGAGTTAGGTTTTGGCTTCGTCCTTTTGCCCCTAAAGACACTAAAAACCGCCTGAATACGCGAGTATGCAGGCGGTTTTATAATCCCTTTATGAATCAAAACTACTTTGCCAAAACTGCTTCGCACCCAAAAACGAGCATATTTTTTGTTAGAACAAAGCATAAAATCACCGTTAGGCTGACGCCTTACGGTGATTTTTAATACAGTTATCGCGAAAAAGATGTCGTTTTTAGGCTGACACTATTTATGCAGGGTGCCCCTTCGTGGCTTTCTTTTACTTGGATTAAATTATGCCTTCCAGAGGCTGTGAAGATTGCAGTATGCATATACCGATTTTACTTCATCACCATCTACAAGAGCGAAAGTTGCCTTCGGTACGTCGCCGGGTTTAAGGATTTTGCGCTGATTTCCTGAAGCGGTCTGAACGGCAATCCACTCGATGTAATGCTCTTCAAGCATCGGATGCTCAACCTCGCCGACTGTTACAGTAAGCATATTGCCGTTGATTTCGCAAACAGGAACATGCTTTTCAACTGCAGCGTCGGTTGTACCGGGCACAATCTCGGTCATCTTCTGACCGCAGCACATTACGGGCACACCCTTGTCCTTTACCATTGCGATGATGTTTCAGCAATGCTCACATCTGTAGAATTTCATTTCCATACATTTTCCTCCCCTTTGAATTATTTTTAATCATTATACCATAAACAAAGCGTAAAGGCAATACAGGACAATATTAAAATATGCTGCAAACAGGCTTTATCCCTGTACGGATAAAGTGACAATATGCGTGCCGAGGTTGACAGGAACTTTGCGTTTTTTAAGAATATATACCGGACATACAAAAGGAGGTAAAAATGAAAGTAAAATTTAATGCATTAAATATCGGCACAGTCACAATGCATCAGTGGGACTTCGGTCAGACGCTCGAATTTGATGATGTTCCCGAAAACAGCGAAGTGCACTTCCCTGTTCCGAACTCGACAGCGCTTGCGGTGGTGAATGTAGTCGACGGCAGCTGCGCTATTCCCGACGGCACGCTGACTATTGAAAAAGATTCACTCAGAGCATATCTGTACCAACACAACACAAACAACGGCAGAACGAGAAAAACCGTTATAATCCGACTGATTCCGCGACCTCAGCCTGAGGGCTATGTTTATGATCCGACAGACGAGGAAGTGCTTGATTACAACGACCTTAAAGACCGCGTGGAAGCAATTGTAACGGCTGCCGAAAACGGCGAATACGACGGTCGCGACGGAACAAACGGAGTTGACGGTCAGGATGGCGAGGACGGCGCTTCGGCATACGAGATCGCTGTTGACAACGGCTTTGTCGGCACCGAACAGCAGTGGCTTGCTTCGCTCAAGGGCGAAACCGGCGCCACGGGTGCAACAGGTGCCACCGGCGCTGCCGGCGCAAAAGGAGATAAGGGTGATAAAGGAGACAAGGGTGACAAAGGCGACCCCGGCGATACGCCAATGCATGCATATTCAACAACCGAGCAGGTTGTTGGAACATGGATTGACGGAAAACCGATTTATGAAAAAATTATACAAAAGGCTGTCAATCTAAAATCATCAACAACGGAATGGGTGAATAGTTGTGTTAACACATCTGATATACCGATAGATAACCTTATTTCTTTTTGGTGGAAAACAGCAAACGGAAGCAGTCGCCCTTTGTTTACCAATTATAATGGTACTAACATTGATGTGTTTTTTAATTATCAACCCATAAACCTATATACGACTTACGCTGTAATTCAGTATACCAAGACAACTGATGTTTTGTAATATGCAAACTACCATTATTTGACATTATAACATAACACTTGTATAATAATATTTAAAAAACTAAGAAAGTGAAACGCAATGTCGAAAAAAGGGTTACTTGTAATTTACAGTCCGCAGCATTTAATTCAGTTTATTTGGTATTACTGTACATATGCAAACGGCAAAAAGTGGGACGCTTTGTGTTTGCCAAACTGTCTGGGCGCAAAAAAAACAAAAGAATTCTGCGAAAAATCAGGCATTTTCGAAGAGGTTTATTATAACGATAAATTCTTTTTGGAATCATCTCTTAAAGAACGCGCTGTTCAGTTTTCAAAAATGCTCGGCGCTTTTTGTGTTGGAAAAAAGCAACAATATATAAAGCGTTTTCTGTCAGAGTATGTAAACTTAGACCTTTACGATGAAATCAATGTTTTGTCGGATTTCGGTATTATATCAAGCGCATTTGTCGGACTGTCAGACGAAAAAAAGATTGTCATTATGGAGGACGGAATTGCAGATTATAATAAAAGAACCTTCAAAAACATCTACAGAAAAAAGCCTAACACAGTTAATATAGAAGGCTTTGTTCTTTCTTTGCTCGGTTATGCAAATGTTGCGTATTTTTATCCGCTTAAGGCAAACAGCAATTGTATTAAATTTTCAAGCCGTCCGAACAAAATGAAATACGTTAATTACAAAAGCATTCGGCAGCTTTATGATTACAGCAATACAAATATGGATTTATACAAGCGGATAATAAAAAACACATATGGGGATATTCTGGATTCTCCTGCTGTTCGGGATTCGGATACAATTTTATTTTCAACGCCCATCAGCGACTACACGGATAAGCCTGAAAAGTATTCGGCACGGCTTGAAAAACACATTGCCGAAAGCATGTCCTCATTACTGTTAAAAAAGCATCCTCGCGATAAAGCGGAATACTCATTTGAGGATAAAGACTTTTTTCAGATACCGCAAACAATACCGTCGGAAGCATTGTTTCCCTGTATAATTAACAAGAAGCTTGTTTTTGCTGATTTATCCAGTATATTACTTAACATACCGAAAAATGCAGATGTTGAGTGCTTATATTTTGACGGATTGAACGCTGAATCCCTTAGTGGAAACACATATGAAAAGTACCCTGATTTTGAGCGGTTTAAAGATAAGCTGTCGTTTTTCGACTTGGACAATGTACAAATAACGCGACTTTAAAAAAGTCACCTTGCCATAAGGTAAGGTGACTTTTCTTTTTACTTGTTATTTAATATGTTTTTAATCAGATATCTGTTTTTTATAACTACAATGCAAAAAGCGGCAATATATACTGCTGTAAGAATATACCTTATTACCGAATGTGAATACAGCCAGATTGAAACAAACATAACCGCTGTCAATCCTGCCATCGCTGCCCAGATTGTTACATTTTTATATACGTCATCATAACTCATACACTTCACTAAAATATAATGAATAAGATAAAGCACAGCATATGAAATCAATGTGGTATACGCAGCAATTTCATATCCGTATTCAGGAATAAGAAGCGCATTCAGAACAATATTTAATACTGCTGCCAAAACGCTTGCAATTGACATTCCCACAGTTTTTTTCTTAAACTGCTCAATATTCACAAGCATTGTGTAAGCAAACTGGAATACGCATCCCATAATAACGGGCGGGATAATAAACCTTGCTGCATAGTACTTTTCACCGCCGAGAACCATAAGAATTTCGGGCGAAACGAGCATAACGCCAACTGTACAAAAAGCAAAAAAGCCGAAATACTTGTCAGAAACACTTTTGACCGCTTCCCTGTCATCATTGTTCAACTTATCCGCAAGCCAGGGTGAAAATGCATTGTTCATAGTCATAACAAGCATTGTAATAACCATGCCGCAGGTGTATGCCATACTATACATTGCGTTATCCGCTTCACCGCAGATTTTGGTAATCATTATCTTATCCGTAGAATTAAGAATCATCATTGAGATAAGATGCGGAATATAAGGCAACGCAATGGGCAGGGCGTATTTCCAGTAAGATATTTTTACCCGCTTACCGGTTTTGATAAAATAAACGAATAATACTGCGCCGATAACGACTGTGGGAACTGCACTTCCGACTATTCGCAAAGTCAGTCTGTTGCTGTCTGAAAAATAAACAAGCCCCAAAGCCAGCAATTCCGTTACTAATGCTGTTGCACCCGTAACAACAGACGAGGTTTTATACCTGAACAAAAATCTGTCCCTTGTCTGGAACATTGTCAACGCAGGCAAAAACAGCAGATATACCAATATAACATTGATATATAGCAGCTTCAGGCTGAAAAGATTTTCAAAAGCGCCGTGAAACACATTTATTATTATGCTGAAAACTGCTGTGGAAACGGCGCCGAGACATAGCATAGACAAAACATATTCATCTATTTTGTCTTTGAAATCGTGAACTGCGCTGATAAACGTGCTGTCAAGATTAAGCGTTACTATTATGGTCAGTATTGCAAGCCACGCAGTGTAGTTGTTATACGCGCCGAATTCGGCTTTTGTAAGCAACCTTGAAAAAAGAGGAATTGTTATAATCCAGATTCCCCTTTGAAGCATAACCGCTGCTGCGTACCATATTCCTGATTTTAACGCCTTACTGTCGTTATTCATATTCTTTATTCCTTAAAAGAACAATTCTGTTAATGATTGTGCCAGTCTGTCTGCGCCTTTACCGTCCACTAAATCACAAGCGGACTCAGACATCGACTTACACCTGTTATTATCTGAAAAGGTTTTGTCTGCAACCTCAAGCAGCGTTTTCGCAAACTCGCTGTTATTGCGCACGTCGCCCGCGCTTACGGCAATTCCTTTTTGGCAGAATGCCTTTGCGTTGTCAAGCTGATTGTCTGCTAAAGTATATGTAACAATCGGCAGTCCGCAAGCACAGAGCTCAAACATCGTGCTGCCTGCGGCAGATATTGCCGCATCGCAAACAAGCATCAGCCTGCTGATTTTTGAAACATTTGAATAAACGGATATGTTTTCAATATCCTTTGACAAATTTACAATTTTATCGCGGTCGTAATTTGCCGCACCGACAATAATATGAAAAGTATAGTTTTTGTACTTGTCACTCTTTTTCAGGCACTCGGTTAAACTGAGTGCAATATGCTCGGAATCTGAACCGCCGGTAGAAACAAAGATGTTCTTTATTGCTTTCGGCTGCTCCCTGCGCTCCAAATCACAGAACTCACTGCGAAGCGGAACAAAATTTGTGCCGATTAACAACTCAGGCAACTCTTTTCCCTCATACAATCTTGCATACTTTTCCTTTGAAGCGTTAATACCGTAATTTACAAGACAGTCAACAGGATATGCAAACGAATAAACATCATCAATGTATACGGTGTAATACGCGTTTTTTATCGCATTAAGATATTTTTCGGTTACATAATAGCTGTCAACAATTACCGCTTCGACCGAATAATCTTTGAGCACCTGTAAAAACTGTGTTTTTTCCTCATCAAGTTTATACGGATTTGAATTTAGAATTATACAGTTATACCCGCGCTCAGTAATAATATGGCTTAAATTGTCTTTAGCAGCAACAAACAGACAATCTTTGCCGTTTCGTTTAAAGGCTTCAGCGATAGAGAGGCATCTCATAATATGCCCAAGACCAATTTTATTATTTCCGTCAGCTCGAAAAACTATCATAATTCTTTCTTAAAAATGTAAAACAAGCCATCCTTAGATGTCTTTACAAATCCTTCTCTTTTAGCGAAATCAATCGACTTTGTATTGTTTTTATGGATTACGGCAGTTGCATAGCTGATATTAAGATTGTCTTTTGCCCAATTAATAACGCCGTTCAAAGCTTCATGTCCGTAACCTGCCCCTCTGAACTCTTTGTCAAGGAGATAACTAACCTCTGCACCGAAAGATGAATCACCTGATTTGAATACGCCGAATACTCCAACAACTTTTTCGGATTCTTTTTCAAAAGCAATCCAATCATATCGACAGTTGTCAAAAACATAAAAACTGTTAAACCAATTCTCATGTTCTTCTTTGGTTAGCTTGTGAGGGTTTTTAAAGTATTTATACACTTCCTCTTCGCCACGAAGATTGACAATACTATCCGTATCGTTTTCAGTAATGCCTTTCATTACAAGCCGTTCGGTAATAATCATCGGAATGGTTTTCTTTGCTTTATTCTTCATCTTTTTATAGGGCAACCTATGGAAATATCAAATTCAGCCCTTTTCCCTATAATATCTTTGTAATATTTTGGTGCAAGTCCGTTTGACGGTCGTATGCAGCGAATATTTTCTTCGGTAAACTTTTCGCCAGCTTTGATGTCTTTAACGGCGAAAATGCTTCTGCGAAACTTTGTTGAGTCAACCTCGCCGTCGGTCAGCGTGTAATCGCATTTTGCCATGGTTTTTGCGCTGCGAACGTCCTGCACCATCTGCGCAAACTCCTGCGTTGTCATACTGAATCCGCTGTCGGCACTGTCAACACCGTCAATTTTAACGTGCTTTTCAATAACACAAGCACCGAGCGATGTGCCGACTACTGCACCGAGGCTGCCTGCGCTGTGGTCTGAAAGACCTACCGGCAGGTTGAATCGTTTTTTCATATCGGGAATATTGCCGAGGTGCATATCCTCCCATTTTGCCGGATATTCGCTACAGCATTTGAGTAGCACAACTTGCTCATTGCCGACTTTTTTGCAGGCGTCGATTGCATCCTGAATCTCCTCAATACTGCCCATACCCGTTGAGATAATCATAGGCTTGCCTTTTGAAGCGGCATATTCAATCAGCGGAATATCGACCATCTCAAAGCTTGCGATTTTATAAGCCTCTGCACCGAAGTCTTCAAGGAAATCAACTGCGTTTTTATCAAATGGGGTGGAAAGAAAATCAACGCCGCATTTTTCACATTCCTCTTTTATTCGCGCCTGCCATTCGTAAGGCGTGCTCGCATCAGTATACAAATCGTACAGCTTGTAGCCGTCCCACAAACCGCCTTTGATTCTGAAATAATCATTGTCACAGTCAATTGTAATTGAATCGGCGGTGTAAGTCTGAATTTTTACGCAGTCCGCACCCGCCTTGGCAGCCTGGCGCACAATTTCAAGCGCATTTTCAAGGCTGCCGCCGTGATTAGCGGACATTTCGGCAATAATATATACTTCGTCATTATTGATTTTATCGTACAAACGGAACATTTTTACACCTTACTTATGATAGTTTTCAATCACTTTTTTTACAGCTGCAATTACATCCTCAACATCTTTATCACTCATAAGAGGATAAAGCGGCAGACTCATCATACTGTTATATAGGGCTTCAGCATTCGGGCAGAGACCTTTTTTATAACCGAGATTCTGATAATACAGGAACCAATAAACAGGCACATAATGCACCTGACATTGCACATTTTCCGCACTCATTGCGGCAAAAAACTCTTTTCTCGTGCAGGTCAGTCTGGTTAAATCAAGCCGCAGAATATAAAGGTGGCGGCAGGTATCGGATTCGTCTATTTCCTTTTGTACAATAACGCCGTCAATCTTTTCGAGCGCGTTATTGTACTTGCTAACAATCTCTTTACGACGCGCTTTTAAATCCTCCAGCCTGTTCATCTGACTGCTGATTAGCGCCGCCTGCATATCTGTAATTCTGTAGTTATAGCCGAGATCAACCTGCTCGTAGTACCACGGTCCCTCGTCGGTTTGGCTCATCAAGTCGCTGTCCCGTGTAATCGCATGTGTGCGAAACAGCTTTAACCTTTCATAGTACTCTTTGCTGTTCGTCGTAACAGCACCGCCTTCACCGCCGGTAATAGTTTTTACAGGGTGGAAGCTGAAGGTTGTTATATCGGCAAGACTGCCGGTTTTTTTGCCTTTGTATGCAGTGCCGATTGCATGAGCTGCATCCTCAATAAAAACAAGATTATACTCGTCGCAAATCTTCCTGATTTCATCAT
Organism: uncultured Bacteroides sp.; assembly: GCA_964480285.1. Lineage (GTDB taxonomy): Bacteria > Bacillota > Clostridia > Oscillospirales > Acutalibacteraceae > Eubacterium_R. The sequence goes on along the minus strand of CAYZPT010000007.1, from coordinate 20,746 downwards.
GTTTAACAGACTGACCGGTGTAATCAACGGCAATGACAGCCTTTGTTTTGTCGGTGATTCTTTGACGTATACTTTCGGGAGAAATGTTATATGTATCAGGTTCAATATCTGCAAAAACAGGTGTGCCGCCGCAGTACAGTACACAGTTAGCAGACGCGGCAAAGGTCATAGATGAAACTATTACCTCATCTCCATCACTTATACCGGCTGCAAAGCAGGCGCAGTGAAGTGCCGCTGTTCCGTTTGAAACGGCAACGGCGTATCTTGCACCGGTGTACGCGGCGAGATTCTGCTCAAATCTGTCAACTGCGGGACCGCAGGTAAGATAGTCGCTTTTAAGCACGCCTACAACTGCCTGAATATCATCTTCGTTTATCCATTGGTGACCGTAAAATATTTTGTTTTCCCTTACAGGCTTACCGCCGTTTATTGCAAGCTTTTCCATTTTTCACCGATTAATGAATACTTAAATCTGTTTTCAGTTTTTCTTTGATTTCCTCAACGGAAAGCCACTCGGTATTTGTTCCCGAACTGTATTCAAACTCATTGGGAACAGGCTTACCGCCGGGAATGATCTTTTCGTTGCCCCACCAATTATAATGAGGATAAATGATAAAATGATTATCGTACTCATATGTAAGTGCGGAATCCTCGCGGGTAACCATTATCTCGTGGAGCTTTTCGCCCTCGCGTATGCCGACTTCAGGCATTTCGCATCCCGGCAGCATTGCCTGCGCCAGATCCGTAATTTTAAACGATGGGATTTTTGAGATAAACGTTTCACCGCCGTTTGACTCTTCAAGCGCTTTTATAACGAGTTTAACGCCTTCCTCAAGGCTGATCCAGAATCGCGTCATACGGTAATCTGTAATCGGCAGTTCAGTTGCACCGCTGTCAATAAGGTTTTGGAAAAACGGAATTACAGAGCCTCGGCTGCCGGCAACGTTGCCGTAACGAACGATAGAAAATCTTGTGCCGTCTGCCCCACCGTATGAATTTGCAGCACAAAACAGTTTGTCTGATACAAGCTTTGTACCGCCGTAAAGATTAACAGGGTTAACCGCCTTGTCCGTTGAAAGAGCAACGACCTTTTTAACCCCTGCGTCAAGCGAGGCATTAATCACGTTCATGGCTCCGTCAATATTCGTTTTAATAGCTTCAATCGGGTTATACTCACAGGCAGGCACCTGCTTAAGCGCAGCAGCGTGAATAACATAATCAACGCCTTTCATCGCCCTGCACAACCGCTCTTTATCCCTAACGTCACCGATAAAGAATCTTAAAACATCATTGTGTTCCTTATATTCATTATCCATTACAAATTGCTTATACTCATCTCTTGAATAAATAATGAGCTTTTTGGGTTTGTAATTTTCAAGCACATAATTCACAAAATGATGACCGAAGGATCCCGTTCCGCCGGTAATCAGAATTGATTTATCATTTAACATTGTTATTACCTCTTTTAATTTAGTCTGCCGAAGCCCGAATGACATACTTCACCCTGAAGCAAATCTTCAACTTTTTGTCCCTGTTTCATAATATTTGCAATACTTGAGAACACCTCATCAACATTGTTCAGATAATCTCTTATTATTTCAGGCGAATGTGCATACGAAGTGTAGAATGCTGTAGAAGCAAGATATCCCCGTTTTAACATCTCCTGTGTAAAATATGTTTTATACACAAGGCTACTTTCGTTACCGATTATTGTAAAGTGACCGAGAGGAGCGACTCCGCCGACCTCAACATTAAGCCCGTGCTTTTCTGCAAGCGTTTTCCAGCCGTTCTGCACGGTTTCGCCGTATTCAACAAGCTTTTCCCATACTCTGTATTCCTGAAACAACTCAATATTTTTAAGCGCTGCCGCGAAGCCTATTCGCTCTGTAAAAAATGTGCTGCTGATAAATGTTCCCTGTGCAGCGTCCATAACCTCTTTGGTGCCGATTATTGCAGAAAGCGGATAACCGTTTGTAAACGCTTTTGCAAACACAGCTATGTCCGGCGTTGTGCCAATCGCAAGATGACTGCCGCCCGCGCATATTCTGAAACCTGCGGTAACCTCGTCAAAAACGAGAACGCCTCCGTCATTATGTATTTCAGCTTTTACTTTTTCAAGGAAGTCGTCCTGCGGATAATCATTCCTTATCGGCTCCATAACTACCGCTGCAATTCTGCCGCTGTACCGCTTTATAAGGCTTTCGAGTTCATCAAAGTCGTTATAGTGAAACGGAATGTTTGTGCCTGCAAGACCCGACGGAACACCAAGCGGCTCAAGACCCGGAATGTGGTTATAACTAAGCGCTTCTTTATCACTCAGATTTGCTGAAAGATACCAGTCGTGCCAACCGTGATAACCGCAAAACAATATAACATCCTTTTTGGTATATGCCCTCGCAATTCTTGCCGCAAGAGCCATTGCCTCGCCGCCTGCCTTTGCATATCTGACTCTGCCTGCCCACGGGTGAATTTTAAGCATTTCGTCTGCAAGATACACCTCTTCAGGGGCATTGAGCGTAGTCATGCCGCCGTTTTTAACAGCTTCAATTGCCGCTTTATCAACCTCATCATTTGCGTAACCAAGCACATTGGAGCCGATGCCCATATAGCTCACATCAATATATTCATTGCCGTCTAAATCCCATATTTTGCAACCTTTTGCTTTTGAATAGTATGCAGGCCACAAATCAGGCAAAAACATTTCGGGGCGTTTGCTTAACAGTTGGGTTCCGCCCGGAATTACCGTTTTGGCATGATTATATAACTTTTGTCCTTTACCGATTTTTATCTCTTTCATTTTACTTCCTTATTTTACTATTTTGTCCTCGCGAATTGACTTGGCAAGTCCCTCGTTACGTGTGTACATTGAATTTATTTTTTTTATTTCCGGGTTGCTGTCAATAAAGTCAATAATGTCTTTATAACCGAAATCCATATTGTTGTTTTCTGTTACAAAATGATTGTAAATCGCGTTAACAACCTCATAATCCTCAGGCTCATCCACAGTCCACCTGTAATTACCGAAATCACCTATAGGTGAAACAAAATCGCAGCAAATAAACTCATCAGGGCGGCGGATTATATACTGTGTAACGTGTTCGCGTTCAAAAGAATGCTTTGCCTTGCTCCACGCCTCTTCAAGCGCATCATATCTGATGATTTCCAGATCAAGTCCGTCTGCAAATGTTTCGCTCATCATGCCTAAATAATCCGTATCGCTGTCCAAACTTTCAATCGCCATATCCAACAGCTCTGCATCAAAGCACGGACAGTCGGCAGTAAGCCGGATTACATATTCGGGCTTTAGCAGTCTTGCAGTCTGGTAATACCTGTCAAGCACATCGTCCTCAGAACCAACGCCAACCCTAATTCCGTTTTCCGAACAGAGTTTGAGAATCGGAAGATTTTCCTTATTAATTGACGTAATAACCATAACTTCGTCAATCAGCTTGCTTTGCTTTACCCTTTCAATCATTCGCAGTAAAGCAGGCTCTCCGGCAAGCGGTTTCAGCACCTTATTCGGTAGCCTCGATGAACCGCACCTTGCCTGAATCATCACAAGATATTTCATAGTTTTCCTCACTTTTTCCAAAGACTCGGCATTACAATATCGGCGTCAATACCGCAAAATTCGTTCTCTATCATCTCAAGTATTTCTGACGGAACTTTCTGTTCAAACGCTTCTATATCAAACTCAAGCTGCTCAGCAGAATCAACGCCGAACACCAGATGTGAAATCGCATTTTCTCTTTTAACATACGCCATTGCAAGCGTAACACGGTCTATACCTGTGTCGCGGCTGATTTCGCCGATACGCCTTACAATCGGCTTTGCCTTTGCAAGAAACGGCGGAACCTCACTTTCGTTCATAGTAATAAGCCCCTGAATGAAAGCGCTTCTTGAGTGAATTTCGCAACTGCCGTTGTAATCGAGCACGCCTGCTTCCTTCATACGGTGATCAAACACACTGTACGGAAGCTGAATAAAATCAACACACTCGCTTTCAAAGCAAGCCTTAGCCTCTTCTGGCTCATAAACAGAAACACCGGTTTTTACCGCCAGCCCTTCCTCTTTAACCGCTGCAAGCGCTTCAAGAATCTCAGGTCTGAAAGCATACCTCGCGCTGTGCATAATATATGCATCCGCATAATCGGTGTTCAGCACCCTGAGCGAATCCGTCAGCCGTTCTTTTATAACTCTTTTGTACTCATTCGGCTGATATTCATCAAGCACGTTTGGGAGCATTTTTGTGCTTAAAAAAATCTTATCGCGCACTGACTTTTTATTTTTCAGGAAAATGCCGACAATCTCCTGCGCGTTTCCGTATGCCTCCGCCGTATCAAACGCGGTAATGCCACTGTCCAGCGCAAGTTCCAGACAGCGAACCGAATAATCCGTTGACGGTTTTTTTTGCCCGCAAATACCGTAATCAAGCCCGAACTGAACTGTTCCGAGTGATAATTCCATTTAAAAACACCTTGATTCGTAGATTAACTCATTATATATAATATAATATTTTTATAAAAAAATCAATACATTAGATTTTATCAAACAAACAACGACTGACAAAAGCCGGTTTTGAATTATAAAACGCACAAATAATGCGGTTGATTAATTGCCGGTTTGTATGTATAATGGGATTACAGCATACAGATAATACCGCTGAACTAACGCAGATCCGGCGGCAATTACATTGCCGAGGCTTCGCCTTATGATAAAGTCTGGGGCATCGGACTCAGCGCAAATGACGCATATAACACACCGCAGATAAATTGGCGCGGTGAGAATCTGCTAGGTAAAGCATTGATAGAAGTTCGCAATTATTACATCAAGAACAAATATAACATTTTGTAAACAAAAGCCTAAAAAGTTATACAGATAGTATAAGAGGAATTAATATGAGTAAAAAATTAGTGGCATATTTTTCAGCAAGTGGTGTGACTGCCGAAAAAGCAAAAAACTCGCCGATGCAACAGGCGCAGACATCTACGAAATCAAGCCTGAAAAACCGTATTCCGCAGCGGATATCAAGTGGACAAATCCGCTTGCGCGCTGCAATAAAGAATGGATTAAAAAGGCAAGCCTGCTCTTGCCGACACCGACGCAAATGTGGGCGAATACGACGAGATTTACGTAGCGTTCCCGATATGGTACTACACCGCGCCGCTGATTATTAAGAGTTTCCTTGAAGCGTACGATTTCAGCGGTAAAAGGATTGTGCTATTTGCAACCTCGGGCGGAAGCGGATTCGGAAAAACAGCACAAAACCTGCAATCAAGCGCACCCGGTGCAGAGATAACGGAAGGCGCAATGCTTAACGGCGAGATTGATTACAGCAAATTTGCATAATAAAAACAGTCCAAAATGGGGCACTCTGTTTGCACAGAGTGCTGTTTTTTTATTATATTGAGGTGTTTTAAGAAATTAGGAAAAACAAAGTATTGTGTTCACGTTCATCAAAAACATCAAAATAACGAACAATTTTAATGTACAAAAGCTTTTAATTGACAAAAATATAATTTTGAAGTATTATTAAAGTAGGAAAATTTATATTTTTATATTTGACTCGAAAGGCTGTGAAGACATGAAAAACAGTGCATTGAAAAAGTCAACCGGTTTAGTGCTTGCGTTGCTGCTTGCGGTAACGTCTGTTCTTACTGCGCTGCCTGCATTTGCGGAGGGCGGCATTGTTGACGTTTATGAAATGGAGATTTGCTACGAGGACGGAAACACCGTTGTGCCCGACAAGGACGATAACGGCGACGACTTCGTTATGCATATTATGGAAAGTGAAAAACAGCAGCTTACATACAAACTTATAGGTTGTGTTATTCCCGACGGTGGCTATGTGCGCTGGTACAGCGAAACACCTACGCTCGTTGATGTTGATGACAACGGTCTTGTTACGGCATACGATTCATCGAAGGGTGCAATGGTACAGCTGTGGATTGACAACGAGGTTAAGACTGTTCCGCTTATCGGCGGAATAATGGGTTCAATGCTCGAATCAGCGCTGTTTAACGACACAGTCAACGTTGACACAATGGACACAGACCAGATTATTGCCATTGTTGAAGCACTGTTTGGCGAAAACTCACAGTACGGCGCGTACACAAGCGGCTTCGTTTCATCGCTCAAAGAGTATCTGGCAAAGCTCAACACAGGTATCCACGCCGAGCTTTGCGACAGTACCGGCAAAGTGCTTACCGAAGACGCAGTTAAGGTAGTTGTTGACAAAAGTGACAAGTGGTATGCAAACTTCCTTCCGAACGGCACGCATATCACGAACAAAGACTCAATTGATACTACTGTTGCAGTCGGCTCAACGGTTAAGCTCGAGGCGCTCACAACACCTAAAAGGCTGAATTACGGCGTTTCATACTCAATTCAGAGCACATCTATCTTCAACCAGGGCAGCAGTATTGCCGAAGTTGACGCAGACGGACTTGTTAAGTTTAAGGCAAAAGGCACCGTTACCGTTGTTGCCTCCCCGCGCAGCGAGGATGTTACGGCAGGAGTAAGGAACCTTATGAAAAAGGCAACCTCGCTCATAGCTTCCGGCGATCTTGACGCAGACCAGCTTGCCGATATTCTGATCAATTATTTAGGCGTAAATATGAACAAAACGGTGCTTAAAGCGCTGATTAACGGAGCAATCAGAGTTTCGCAGTTTGCCGACGAGAATTCCGGCACAGTTGACGCGCTTGCAAGCGTAACCTCGTCAGTTGCCGACAGCGTTATGAAGTACGCCTATAATGATAAAATCACATTTACTGTAATAGACCCCGTTGCGCTTGAGGACTTCTCTATCGACGGACCTACAAGCGTGCAGGAGGGTTCCTCAATCCAACTTGAAATCAAAGATATCAAACCGAGCACGGGCGATGTTTCGGACATCACGTGGACTTCGTCAGACCCGGGCATTGCATCTGTTGACGAAAAAACAGGAACAGTTACAGGACGTGACGCAGGCGGCTCGCTCGGCAGTTTGTCATCACAGTCATGCACAATTACAGCTACATCTGCGGCAAATAATATTTCTAAATCAATAACGGTTAAAGTAACCGGCAAGACAACAGCCAACTATATTTCAGACGCGGATATTATCGGTCCCGACTATGTTGCTGCAGGCGAAAGCGTAAAGTATACCTGCGAAGTATTCCCCGAGAGAAACGCAGATTCCAAATATCTGACCGTAAGCTGGGGACTTGTTACCGGTACTGACAGCGAAACAGGCGGACCTGCTTACACCTGGGCTGACAGCCAGAACGACGTAAGCGACGGTATCGGCACAATCTCTGCCGACGGCACATACACATCTGTAAAAGGCGGTCTTGCCACAGTTGCTATGAAAGCAGTTACAGGCTACGATGTTGCAGGCAGTTTTTACGAGATTTCAAGCATTATAAAAACACTTGACGTGCAGAATGATGTTCCTGTCAGCAAGATCACGCTGTCTGCTGAAAATGCAGGCTATGCCGGCACGCTCACAATTAAAGAGGGCACCGTTGACGGTCAGGCAGTTAAATTTGCAACTGTTAAACTCAACGCCGTTGCCGCATACTACGGCAGAGGCGCAACCGTTACGGCTAACATTGAGCCTGCAGGTGCGTCAAACACAGACATCAAATGGCATATTACCAACGAAAGTGATTTTTATACCGAAAACGAAAAGAACAAATCCATTCAGGTAAGGGCTCGTGCGAGCGTACAGAACTCCACAAGCACGCACATCTGGTGCGAAACTGCAGACGGCAAGCACAGATCGGAAGTAATGGTGCTTACCGTAACAAGGAACAGCGCTACCGACAATAAAATTGACGGCGGCGATATTGAAGTTGAAGTTGACAAGGACGTTGATGTTACTCACACAGTATCATTTGACGGATTAATCACTGCAAACTATAACGCAAACCACGAAGCTGCATGGTATTCGTCCGACGAAAGCATATTCACCGTTGAGGTACTGAACGACAAATCGGGTAACGCAGTAATCACAGGCGTTGACGTTGGTACCGCAACCGTATACTGCACATCTGCAGACGGCGGTATTACTGATTCAAAAACCGTTACGGTTTACCCGAACAAGGATTACCTTGAACGTGTTATTGCACTCTGCGACGAAACGGTTATCCTGAAAACAGATGAAAACAAAAAGCTTTACAGCAAATATATGTCGAAGCTTGACAAGGCATATTATGTGCTTTACGACGTTCCGATGGCGGCGCAGGCTACCTGCGACACGACTGCGGATAATCTGCTTGACGCATTTGTTAAGCTCGGCGGTTATGTCGGAATCGGCAGTATTGAAATTCTGAACAGAAACGGCAACGAAATTGCCAACAAACACGTTACCGTAAACGTAGGCGATATTGCAAACTATAAGAACAGCAACTACACCTTCGGTTACAGAGTGCTTCCGGAAAACTCTATGTATTCACGCGTAGAGTGGAAGTCCGACAACAGCAAGATTAAGGTTGACGCTCACGGCAAGTGCACGCCGACAGACAACAGCGCATGCTCGGCAAAAATCACCTGTACAATCAGGGATTATCTGGGTAACGAAACGAGCGACTACGCTTACATCACCTTTGCGCGTATACCTGCAACGGGCGTAACGCTGAACAAAACAAGTATTGAGGGCGGCGAAATCGGCAACACCGAAAAGCTGACTGCAACCGTTCAGCCGAATTCACTTACAAATAATTCAAGTGTTGACGATGTAACCTGGTCATCAAGCGACAGCAGTATTGCGAGCGTTGACAGCGACGGCACAGTTCACTTCCTTAAGGGCGGCGACTGCGTAATCACCGTTAAGACTGTTGACGGCGGCTTCACTGCCGAGTGCACGGTCAATGTAATTACAAACTTCAGCAATCTCAGCGCGCTGATTACATCATACGAAAATATGAACCTCAAGGCAGAGGACTACTACCCTGCTACATTTGAAGCCTTCACGTCAAAGATGACAGAGGCAAAGCAGATGGTTGAGGAAAAAACGGCTTCGCAGGATGAAGTTGACGCGATGTACACTGCGCTTGAAGATGCATATAAGTCACTCAAAAAGTACGTATACCTTGACAATGTTGAAATTTACCTTGACGGTGAAGCTGCGCAGGAATACTACCAGTATGACCTCGGTGCACTTTCAAGCTACTCAAATGCTAAGCTCAATCTTAATGTGAGACTTTACCCGAATAACGGCTCGTACGAGAGCGTAACCTGGGAAAGCTCAACCTCCTTCATCAAGGTAAGCTCCGAGGGCGTTTGTTCGCCGACGGAAAACAAATCCGGTTACGGCAAAATCACCTGCACGGTGACAGACCACTTCGGCAACGCATACAGCGACTCTGTATGGGTATCGTTTGCAAAAACTCCTGTTACAGGAGTAACACTCGACAAGTCTGTTGTTACAGGTGAAGTTGGAGGAACTGCACAACTCACAGCAACGGTTCAGCCGAACAGCTGGCTCTCAAAAGCAGATATCAAAGATGTTTATTGGAGCTCAAGCAACGAAGATGTTGCAACTGTTGACCAGAACGGACTCGTTACATTTGTATCGGCAGGTATGGCTGAAATCACCGTTACTACTTACGACGGCGGATTTACAGCATCTTGTGTTGCAACGACACTCGGCGACAGAACGGCTCTTGAAGCTGCGATCAATCAGTACAAAGACATTGACTTTACTGAATACGCTTACGAGTACGGCGAACCGTTCCACGAGGCATACGCCGCTGCAGAAGAAGCAATGCAGAATATGGCGCTGAGTCAGGAGCAGATCGACGAGGCTACATCAAACCTGCTGGAAGCAGCAACAGACCTTCAGGCTCACCCGTTCATTAAGATTGATAACATCAGGCTTGACTGGGAGGCTTCCAACCTCACAACTGTCAGACAGCGCGGCACCGCAGGCGATAACGATTCAATTCAGGTTATTTCAAGCGACATTGCAAACATTTCGACCAATGCAAAGGTTAAAATTACACCTTCAGTTACACCTGACGACGCAATGTACAGCAACATCAGCTGGTCGACAGTTAAGTCGAGCAATATGAGTGTTACAAATAACAACGACGGCACCGTAACGGTTAAACCGTCAAAGAATATCTCAAGCTCGGGTAACGCTTTTGCAGTGCTCAAGGTAACATACACCGACGCATACGGCAGAGAGTACACTCGCAATGTCAGCGTACTTATCGGCGACGCGTATGTGACCGGCTTCAGCATTGATACAGAGGACTACACTACAAAGGCAACCGACGAGCCCAAGCAGATTGAGTACACATTTGAGAGTTCAAGCGGCAAAGTTGGCGACCTTGACAACAAGGACATCGACTGGACATCAAGCGATCCGACAATTGCAAGCGTTGATGCAAACGGCGTTGTTACCCCGCTTGACGAAGGCACTGCAACAATCACTGCACGCACTGCAGACGGCGGCTTCACCGACAGCGTAACCGTTACGGTTACTGCAGATTACGACGTGCTGATTAATGCTATTGCCGAGAACGAAGCTCTTATTGCAGAAAGCCGCGGCAAGTACATCTACACTGAGGAATCACTCGATGTTCTTGAAGCCGCTGTTAACGACGCAAAACCTGTTGCTGAGGCACAGACCGACCGCCAGGCAGTGGTAAACGAAAAACTTGCCGCAATTAACGAAGCGCACGATAATCTTGAAAGATACGTCAAAGCAGAAGGTCTTACTCTCGGCATAAATGACGACGAAACGACTGCAGTTGTTGTAAACGAAGGCTATATCCGTTACACAGGCACCTCGCTTAACGGCAAGTCGTTTAAACTCAAGGTTAACCCGATCCCTGCAGGTTCAAGATATGAACAGATCAGCTACACAAGCGATAATTCAAACGTCACCGTTTCAGCTGACGGCACTGTCAAAAGCACAAACTCAACCTCTAAGGTTGCAAAGATTACCTGCACTATCACTAACTACGACGACACATCTTACAGCTATGACGCTTACGTATCATTTGTAAGATACGGCGTTACCGGTATTGCGTTCAGCGAAAGCGACAGATACTACGGATACAACGGCGAAACGGCTACGCTCAATCCTCAGATTTCTTACACAAACAGCACAAACAATTCATCTTATTATGTAAGCACCTGCAAATATTCATCGAGCGATGAAAGCATTGCAACAGTTAATTCAAACGGCGTTATTACTTTTGTTTCCTACGGCAAGGCAACAATTACGGCAACCGCGCTTGACGGCGGCTACACCGCTACAGTTGATGTTTACACAACTAACGACACACGCGCTCTGCGCGAAACAATAAGCACTGCAAAGTCAATCACCTATACAGACTACGCATACGATTACGGTACAGCGTTTAAGAACGCTTACGAAAATGCAGGTCACGTATGGGAAGATCCTACATCGTCACAGGAGGCAATCGACACTGCTGAAAGCGAACTTTCTGCTGCAATGGCTGCGCTTGACGGACATCCGTTTATCGCACCTGACGGTCAGATTAAAGCAAACGGCAAAGTTGTTGAAAATAACGACGCGATTGAAACCGACGACGATGCAAAGGTTACGTTGACTCCGCAGTTTGCAGACGGTGCGATGATGAAATCGTACACCTTTAACTACAGCAACCTTGAAAATGCCGTAGCTGTTAAGAATCAGGACGGAAGCATTACATTTACCCGCCTGGCAGAAACCGGCAACGCGACCGTTACACTGACAACGGTTGACGATTACGACCGCACCGAAACACTGGAACTCAACATCAAGCTTGTTGAGCAGCTTGTGCCGTGCACCGACCTTGCATTTACAATCAACGGCGAGGCAATTACGGATTCAAGCTACACATATTCCTGCGGCGGCAGCTACTCTAACATAGACCTTACTATTGGCTATGTTCCGCTGCCCGCAAATGCAAATATGGTTGAAAGCGTGACATATTCAGGCTCTACAAGCTTTGTAAAGATTGACTCTTCAACAGGCAAGGTAACAATGGGCACGCTTGCACTGCTGTCAAGCTACAAAGCAACTATCACCTGTACAGTTACAAACACTGACGGAAGCACAGTTAAGAAATCCTTGACGCTTACCGTCAAAAAGAACTAAGGGGGTGGCACTGTGAATAACAAGTTTAAACGTTTATGCTCGTTTGCAGTTGCCGCTGTGTTCACAATGACTATGTTCACTGCGACAGTGTCATATGCAGACGATAACATCAGTCTTGAGGACAGATTCCCTGACCCTGTTTTCAGGGATGCCATTGCACTTGCTTACGACAGTAACAATGACAGATATTTAAGTCCTGACGAACGCGACATAACAATTATGCCGCCTGTTTCCAGCCTTGTTGAAGAACTAGCAGACAGCAGAGGCGTTGACAGCGAGGATCTTACAATATCGACTCTTGAGGGCGTTGAATGTTTTGAAAATCTGACTACTCTGCGTTGCAACAGCGTGGGTGAACTCGGCACGCTCGATGTATCCGATATGTCAAATCTCGAAACGCTCAACTGTTCTGACGACGGACTGACTACACTGATTCTCAACCCCGGGCTCAGGATTCTGCATTGCTGCACAAATGAGTTTACAGGCCTTGATGTTTCTATGTGTACGGAACTTGAATTCCTGCATTGCTATGCTAACCACAAGCTTACAAGTCTGAACGTTACAGGGCTTACGAATCTTGAAACCCTGCGCTGTGACGACTGTAATCTTTCGTCAATTGATTTAAGCACAAACAGTGCGCTGTACACATTTTACTGCACTAACAACCACCTTTCACAGCTCGATCTGAGCAACACTTCAGCGCATCAGCTGACGGGTTACCACCTCGGCAATCAGAGTATTTCGCTTAATCTGATTTACGAGGACGGCAAAATTAAAGCGCCGATTGACCTCAGCGCTGACAGAGTTTACTCAACAAGTCTTGATGACGATGTAAAGGCGTATGCAGACGGCGCATTCTTCACCACTGATTATTCAAAGATTAGGGACGGTTTTACCTATAAGTATTCAACCGGCAAGAGCGGCTGTGCGGAAATGGAAGTCAGCGTAAGCGTCAGCCATACACACGACTATGCAGTTACTTCATCTGATGTTGACGGCAAGACGATTACAATCAATTGCCAGATCTGCAGTGAGGATGAACACACGCTTGACGCTGAGCTTAACACGGTTACGGTCGACCCTGACTGCACCAATAACGGAACTACTACCCACACACTGACAGCAGTTTATGACAACGTAACATACACTGATGTAAAAACGGTTAACATTGACCCGCTCGGTCATAATTATAAGGCGGTTGTAACTGCTCCGACCTGCACTGAACAGGGATACACTACTTACACCTGTACTCGTTGTACCAACAGTTACAAAGATAATTACACTGATGCCACAGGTCACACAAACGGTGAGCCTGTACAGGAGAACATCGTTGACGCTACCTGCACCACAGGCGGCACATATGATGAAGTTATATACTGTACAGTTTGTACGCAGGAGGTTTCAAGAACGCCAAAAACAACCGAAGCTCTCGGTCACA
>CAYZPT010000007.1:2546-7108 GCA_964480285.1 uncultured Bacteroides sp. | reverse complement strand
AAAAAGTTAATGCTCTCGGTCACAATTATCAGGCGGTTGTAACTGCTCCGACCTGCACCGAGCAGGGATATACAACCTACACTTGCTCGCGTTGCACAAACAGCTATACCGCTGACTTCGTTGATGCAACAGGTCATACAAATGGCGAGCCTGTACAGGAGAACATCGTTGACGCTACCTGCACCACAGGCGGCACATATGATGAAGTTGTATACTGCACAGTTTGTAAGCAAGAGGTTTCCAGAACACCCAAAACTACTGATGTGCTCGGTCATAACTATCAGGCAGTTGTAACTGCTCCGACCTGTACAGAACAGGGTTACACAACTTATACCTGTACTCGTTGTACCAACAGTTACAAAGATAATTATACTGATGCAACAGGTCATACAAATGGCGAGCCTGTGCAGGAGAATATCGTTGACGCTACTTGCACAACAGGCGGCACATATGATGAAGTTATATACTGCACAGTTTGTAAGCAAGAGGTTTCAAGAACACCTAAGACCACAGAAGCGCGCGGTCACGACTTTGGCGACTGGACGGAAACCACAGCTGCCGTTGCTCCGACCTGTACCGCTGAAGGTAAAACAAAGATTGAAACAAAGTACTGCTCACGCTGCGATGCCACTCAGACTCGTGGCGGCGAAAAAGTTAATGCTCTCGGTCACAATTATCAGGCGGTTGTAACTGCTCCGACCTGTACAGCGCAGGGCTATACGACATACACATGCTCGCGTTGCACAAACAGCTATACCGCTGACTTCGTTGATGCTACAGGTCATACAAACGGCACTCCAGTTAACGAGAATGTTGTCAATGCAACCTGTACGTCAGGCGGAACTTATGACGAGGTTGTTTACTGTACGGTTTGTACGCAGGAGGTTTCAAGAACGCCAAAAACAACCGAAGCTCTCGGTCACAACTTCGGCGACTGGACGGAAACCACAGCTGCCGTTGCTCCGACCTGTACCGCTGAAGGTAAAACAAAGATTGAAACAAAGTACTGCTCACGCTGCGATGCCACTCAGACTCGTGGCGGCGAAAAAGTTAATGCTCTCGGTCACAATTATCAGGCGGTTGTAACTGCTCCGACCTGCACCGAGAAGGGATATACAACATACACCTGTTCACGCGGTGATCACAGCTATACCGCTGACTTCGTTGATGCAACAGGTCATGCAAACGGCGAGCCTGTACAGGAGAACGTTGTTGGTGCAACCTGCACAACAGGCGGCACATATGATGAAGTTATATACTGTTCAGTTTGTAAGCAAGAGATTTCCAGAACTCCTAAAAACACTGAAGCTCTCGGTCATGACTATAAGGCGGTTGTAACTGCGCCGACTTGCACAGAGCAGGGCTACACAACTTACACCTGTTCACGCGGCGACCACAGTTATGTTGACAATTATACGGACGCTACAGGTCACACAAATGCTGCGCCTGTTACTGAAAACGCTGTAGGTGCCACCTGCACAGCGGGCGGCACATATGACGAGGTTGTTTACTGTTCGGTTTGTCATACAGAACAGTCAAGAGAACACAGAACAACAGCTGCTCTCGGTCACAACTATAAATCAGTTAAAACTGCACCGACCTGCACAGCGCAGGGTTATACAACGCACACCTGCACAAGGTGCAATCACAGTTATATCGACAGCAAAACAACTGCTCTCGGTCATAATTGGGACAAAGGCGTTGTTACCGTAGAGCCGACCACGCAGAATGAGGGCAAACGCAAATACACCTGTACACGCTGCAGCAAAACAAAATTTGAGGCTATACCAAAACTCAAAATTGCAGATGTTACACCTACCGAAAAAGAGGCTGAAAAAGCAAAGGTAAACAAAAAGATTAAAAAGCCTACCAAAATCCACACAGTTTCTCACAACAATAAGAAGCAGCTTTTCATCTACTTCAGCCCGGTTAAAAATGCACAGAACTACAGAGTTATGTATCGCAAAAAGGGTGCAAAAACCTGGAAGAAATCGTGGACAAAAGGTAAGACTGAATATACAATCAAAAACCTTAAAACTTACGGCCTTTATGAGTTTAAATTTGCCGCATATAAAAAGAATGCAAATGGCAAGTGGGAACGCGGAGATTACTCCACCACAAGCTACAGATACTACTATAAATCTGTAATTACTAAAATCACGGCTGCCAAAAATACAATAACTGTGAAATGGAAGCGCAACAAAAACGCAGATTATTACACCGTTATGTATTCAACAAACAGCAATATGAAAAACTGCAAAAAGATTAATATCAAGCCTAACTCAAAGACTTCTTGTAAGATTAAGGGTCTGAAGAGAGGCAAAAAGTATTACATCCGTATGCGTGCAGTTAAAAAATCAAGCGGCAGAGATTATATCGGCGAATTTTCAAAAACTTATTCTGTAAAAACAAAATAATCAATACAAACAAAAACACCGCAGGATTCACTTCCTGCGGTGTTTTTATATTGTTAAAACTCTATCATCTTTGCAGGCTTTTCTTTCATTTTTTACGATAGCCTTTTATAATTTAGCATTTGTTGCAATGCATATTCTTTCCCTTTCAAAATCAATACAAATTATGATTTATATTAATAATGCTTTGTTCGACGGCGTTATGCAATAATCGACATATATATTAATGAAAATATAGTAATATCATACAAATAAAAATTGAATAGTTGTAGTTTTCGCTTATGAAAAACAGCACATTTACTAAATGTGATGATTTAACACATAAATTTGTGTAAAATTGTTGCATTTTTGTGTGACATATGGTAATATTTGTAACTGTAGCGCTACAAAAATTCAATCACAAAAAGAAAAAACCTGAAAAGGTTTGTAAATTCCTAAGGAGGTTAGTATGAACAGCAGCAAAACAATTCTTGTTGCCGATGAAACAGAGGAGATAGGAAAAGCCTGCGAAAAGGAACTGCAGGCACTCGGCTACAGCACTGCTGTATGCCGCCGTGAAGGAGAAGAAGTAATAAAGAAACTTGAATCATGTCATTACGACGCAGTCCTGCTTGATGTGTTTATGGCAGGTTGCGACGGAATAGAAGTAATTCAGTACATAAGTGAAAACCTGGCAAAGCCGCCGATTATTTTTACAATGGCAGGTATTACCGCTCCGCAGTTTGAAGAACAGATTATGGAATGCGGATCAAATTATCACTTTATCAAACCCATAAAACCCGATATGGTTGCAAAGCGCATTGAAATGTTCCTGTCGCGAAAAGGCAGAAACTCCACGCCGGCGCCCGCCAACCTTGAAACGCTTGTGTCAAACATAATGCGGCAGATAGGCGTGCCGGCACACATAAAGGGATATCAGTATCTGCGCAGATCCATTATTCTTTGTGTAAATGATAAAAGTATGTTGGGATCTGTTACAAAGATACTGTATCCTACAGTGGCAAAGGAATTCCAAACCACAGCAAGCCGCGTAGAACGCGCAATACGCCACGCGATTGAAGTTGCATGGAACCGCGGTGATGTTGAAGTTCTTTCATCATTTTTCGGCTACACAATACAGGCTGAACGGGGCAAACCGACAAACAGTGAATTCATTGCAATGATTGCAGATAAAATCTGCCTTGAATACGGTCAACCCTCAAGCAAAATATAACCGCAATAATAATGTATATAAAATAAGGCAGTATCAAATACTGCCTTATTTTTCCCTGTCTATTCTGAAAATAACCGAACGCTTAAGGTATTTAAGGTAATCTTCATCGCGGCACATCGCCTTCCCCGGAATGTCGGAAAGCTTTGCAACCGGTCTGCCGTTAACATACTGCAGCTTGATAACAATGTTGAGCGCTTTTTCGCAGGTGTCGTTTGAGCAGAAAGTGCCGATACCGAATGACACCTTGGTTCTGTCCCTGAAGTAATCGTAAAGCGCCTGCGCCTTATCAAAATCAAGACTGTCGCTGAACAGGAGCAGCTTGCTCTTGGGATCAACGCCGTACTTTTTATAGTGAGCGATCATTTTTTCGCCCCACTCAAACGGGTCGCCGCTGTCGTGACGTACGCCTGAGTAGTTGTTGACCATAGAGCGATTGAAGTCAAGCAGGAACAGATCGGTGGTGATTGTATCGGTAAGCGCAGTGCCGTTATCGCCATCGTACTCATCGTACCAGTCAGTCATGGCGTAATGGTTTGTGTAAGCAAGCGGAATTGAGTCGATACCCTGATACATCTGCACAAATTCGTGTGCGTATGTGCCGATTGGTGTAAGGTTATGCTTCATTGCAAGGTATACGTTTGATGTACCGACGCAGTTTGTTGTTTCTGTGGCGAGACGTTTTACCACAACGTCCTCCCACTCGCGTGACAGACGGCGTCTGCAGCCGAATTCCGCAAACTTGAATGTATATTTGCCCGATTTGAAATCGGCAATCTTTTGGTCAAGTCTTTCTTCCGCCGATTTGAGAAGTTCATCGTAATCATAACTCATACGGAAGTAAACTTCATTTACGATTTCAAGCAAAAAAATCTCAAACTGCATTGCCGAAAACAGCGGTACGCCCTCAGCCCGTACTGCTTTAAAACTGAGCTTCT
>CAYZPT010000007.1:0-2536 GCA_964480285.1 uncultured Bacteroides sp. | reverse complement strand
CAACTATATCGAGTTTTCCGTCATCGCTGAGTTCAATTTTTACATACTCGCGAATCGGTCGCCAGAGACGGAGGAATTCTACGTAGTCGTTTTTGATAAAACGGATTGAACGCAGATAGTCGAGTTCCTCTTTTGTAAAGCGAAGTGTGCAGAGGTGATCAACCTGAGCGCTGATTTCATCCGCCATTTCTTTTGTAAAAACAACATTGTCATTACGGCATTTGAAATAATATTCGCCGCACAAATCGGTGTGCTTGTGGAATATTACCTGATCCATATTGAACTTATATAAATCTGTATCGAGTAGCGATACAACGATCGGTGCTAATTTCATCTCAGTACCCCGCCTGATTAAATTTCAGGTTTGAATGCCGGCATCAACTCAAGCTTAAACTTGTTGATTTTATGCAGGTAGTCAATGCGCTCCTTTGAAACAGGATTGTCAATCTCACCTGTGCGAATATATCTGTCAAGCTCAGCATAAGTAAAGCCGAGCTTTTCCTCGTCCGTCTGACCGCAAAGTCCGTCTGACGGCACCTTGTCAATAAGAATCTCGGGCAGACCGAGCAATCTGCCAATCTCCTTCATCTCCTGTACAGTGATATAAGAACACGGACTGAAGTCGCCGACTGAGTCGCCGTAGCGTGTTGAGTAACCCACCCAGTCTTCTGAAAGATTGCACGTATTTGCAACCCTGCCGTTGTTGCTCTGTGACACTGCATATACCGTTGACATACGGATACGAGGAGCAAGGTTTTCCCTGCTCTGCTGACTTAGTTCAAACGGAATACTGTTAACAAGTCCGTCAAAAGCATCCTTGATATTGATTATATAGTGCCTGATTCCGAGATGGTTCACAAGCAGCTTAGCCATATCAATATCGCTTTGCTCACCGTTAGGCATAAGTACGCCGATAACACGGTCTTTGCCGAGAGCCTCCACGCAGAGGGCTGCTACAATAGAGCTGTCCTTTCCGCCGGAAATACCGAGCACGGCGTTGCAGCCCTTGCCGTTTTCTTCAAAAAAATCTCTTATCCATTTAACGCATTCATCTTTAACTCTCTGAGCATCAAACATATTAACTGTCCTCCGTTAAATAATATCTATCTGGCAACTATTCATACTTGCAATTGCCGCACTGTGCAGATCAGGCGTTACGCCGGCACAACAGTTTTCTTTAACGCTTATTGCTTTTTCGGGAAAATGCGCTTTAAGCAACAACGCATTTGAAATAACGCAAATATCTGTGCAAAGCCCGATAAGTTCAATTTCAAAATCTTCATCCCCTGCTTTTTCAGCAATCAGATTCGGCAAATCCACACTGCCGAATGTGAGTTTTTCAACAGAGGTGAAGCCTTTTGCATCAAGTGCTTTCTGCACATCGGCATTGAGTTTCCAGCCGTCAGTACCCTTTATGCAGTGTTTAACCGGAAGCTTTTTGCCCTCAGCAGTTTCGGGATAATTATCAAAATGTGTGTCAAAAGTTGCAATTATCTCACCGTCAAAACTTTCAATTTCATTTACGGCATTACCGACTATTGCCTGCGCCTCAGCCGTGCCGAGCGCGCCGTTAACAAAATCGTTTTGCATATCTACAACTACTAAAAACTTTTTCATTGCAACAAATCCTTTCAAATTATACTTATATATAATAATCCTTTTTGCCTGCATTTTCAATAGTTTGATATAAAAAACAGAGAGTCTTAAGGGCACTCTGCGTAAATAGTGTCCGCCCCAAAGACTCTCTGCTTTGCTGTTTATAAATCGTATAAATCGCCGGGAAGTTCGTCAAGTGTGATAACATAGCTACTGTTATAGATGTTGTTTATGTGCGAAGCCGAGTTATCCTCCGTGATATATGTGGTGTGCCAGGTCATAAAGTAGCCCCACGGCACGCATTCAAACTGCTCGACCGTCGGAATAAGTCCCGTTTCGTGCATTACCATAGGCTTTGAGTCGCTTACGATTTTGTATACGGGATTGTACAGTCGCGCTTCTGCGCCGTTTTCCGACACCTCATAGGTATCTGCGCCGACGATATCGCAGTAGCGGTCGCCGGGGTACCAGTCCGCAAGGTCGGTGCCGTAGTCAGTGCCGTTGTGGCAGTAGCCGAGCACCCAGATAAGGTTGTTGAGCCCGAGGTCGTAGGTGAAGTGATTGTACATCATCCTCCAGAGGCGTTTGAATCTGTCGCTGCCGCCCTTGCCCCACCAGAACCACGCGCCGTCAAACTCGTGGAACGGTCGCCACAGCACGGGTACGCCTGCATTCTGCAGCTGGAGCAGCGCGTTGCCCGCCTTGTCCATAGCGGCGAGGAACTGCTGGTTTTCCGTCGTGCCTTCAGTAAGCACAGCCTCCCACTGCTCGTCTGTCAGCGTTTCGTTCTGGCTTTCATTAAAGCTGCCGTTAAACCAAGGACCGCAGTGCCAGCAGATTGTAACAATGCCGCCTTTGTTTTTCCACGCCTTTGCACGTGAAACACAGCCGCTGAAATCGTCGTTCATAAAGTCAAGTCCGCGGATTGCAGGGTACTTGC
>CAYZPT010000006.1:0-30446 GCA_964480285.1 uncultured Bacteroides sp. | reverse complement strand
GGCGGCGGTATGAAAACCGACAAACCGTACAAAGCTGTACAGATGGGCGGACCGTCCGGCGGTTGTAACCCTGCAAGTCTTATTGATACCGTACTCGACTATAAGGCGCTCGGCGCAACAGGCGCGATTATGGGCTCAGGCGGTATGGTTGTTATGGATGAGAGCACCTGTATGGTTGGAATGGCTAAGTTCTTCCTCGACTTCACCGCAAAAGAGAGCTGTGGCAAGTGCATCCACTGCCGTATCGGCACAAAGCGTATGCTTGAAATGCTCGACAGAATCACAAAGGGCGAAGGTAAAGAGGGCGACATAGAGCTGCTTGAAGAGCTGTGCTACTCAATCAAGGACGGCGCTCTCTGCGGTCTCGGTCAGACAGCACCGAACCCTGTACTAACGACTATCAAATATTTCCGCGACGAGTACGTTGCTCACATTGAAAAGAAAAAATGTCCTGCAGGCGAATGCAGTGATTTGATTCAGTACAGCATCTTTGCAGACAAATGTAAGGGCTGCACGCTCTGCGCAAGGAACTGCCCTGTTGACGCTATCAGCGGTGCTGTTAAGAAACCGCATACAATCGATCAAAACAAATGCATCAAATGCGGCAAGTGTTATTCTTCCTGCAAATTCGGTGCAGTTATTAAGGCGTAAGGAGGGGTGAAGATGATTAACTTAACTATTAACGGTAAAAAGATTCAAGCCCCTGAGGGCGCTACAATCCTTGAAGCTGCAAGAGCTAATGACATTTATATACCGACTCTCTGCTACGATGATGCAGTTGAGGTTTACGGCGCATGCGGTCTTTGTGTAGTTGAGGCTGAGGGTATTCCGAAGCTACTTCGTTCATGCTCTGCTAAAGTCAGCGAGGGTATGGTTGTTAATACAGAGAGCGAGCGTGTTATACAGTCTCGCAAAATTGCGCTTGAACTTCTTATGTCCGCCCACGACGGCGACTGCGTTGCTCCCTGTCAGCTTAACTGCCCTGCAAGAACTGACTGCCAGGGCTATGTAGGACTTATCGCTAACGGCGAGTATGAGTCCGCACTCAAACTGATAAAAAACAGAATTGCCCTGCCTGCTTCAATCGGCAGAGTTTGCCCGCATCCGTGTGAGAAGGGTTGCCGCAGAGCAAATGTAGATGAGCCGATTAACATTGCACAGCTCAAGGCATTTGCTGCTGATATGGACCTGAACGGCGACACTTATGTTCCCGAGGTTGCCGCTTCGACAGGCAAAAAGGTCAGCATTATCGGTGGCGGACCTGCAGGTCTTACCGCGGCTTACTACCTTGCAATTATGGGGCATAAAGTTACTATTTACGATATGATGGACAAAATGGGCGGTATGCTGCGCTACGGTATTCCGCAGTACAGACTGCCTAAAGAGGTCCTTGACAAAGAGATTGCCGTTATCGAAAAGACAGGCGTTAAGATGGTTAACGGCAAAAAGCTCGGCGTCGACTTCACAATCGAAAGCCTTAAAACTGAAAACGACGCGGTTATAGTTGCTGTCGGTGCATGGAAGTCAAGCTCAATGCGCACTCCGGGCGAAGACCTTGACGGCGTTTACGGCGGTATCGACTTCCTGCGTGGCGTTATTCAGGGCAACCCTGCTCCAATCGGCAAGAAGGTTGCAATCTGCGGCGGCGGTAACACAGCCATGGATGCGTGCAGAACCGCAGTCCGCCTCGGCGCTGAAGAAGTTTACGTTGTATACAGACGTACAAGAAATGAAATGCCTGCAGACAAACTTGAAATTGACGAGGCTGAGGAGGAAGGCGTAATCTATAAATTCCTCACAAATCCGCTTTCATTTAACGGCGAAGACGGTAAGGTTAAGTCGATTACCTTGCAGATAATGGAACTCGGTGAACCGGATGCATCAGGCAGGCGCAGACCAGTTCCTGTTGAGGGTAAGACAGAGGAAATCGCTGTTGACAGCGTGATTATGGCTATCGGTCAGAAACTTGTGACGGAAGATGTTAGCGAGCTTGAACTCACCGACAGAGGTAATATTCTTGCTGATGAGGACACCTTTGAAACTAACCTTGATGGCGTTTTTGCTATTGGTGATGCAACCAACAAGGGCGCAGGTATAGCTATAGAGGCAATCGGCGAGGCTGACAGATGCGTAAAGATTGTTGATGCCTATCTTAAGGGTGAAGATTATGAAACACGCGTGCCGTACATCAGCAAGCGTGACGAGAGCACGATTGATTACTCTGACAGAGAAAAGGCGCCACGCCTTATGGCAAAGGTGCTTGACGCCGATGTCAGAAACAAAAACTTTGACGAAGTTTCGCTCGGTTTGACTGAGGATGAAGCAAAAGCAGAAGCTAACCGTTGCCTTGAGTGCGGCTGCCGCGAGTACTACAAGTGCAAGCTGCTCAACGTTGCACAGCGTTATGACATTAACCCTGCACGCTTTGCAGGAGAAATGCCGCAAAAGTATACGCACGATGAGAACGCATTTATTGAGCGCAACACTGCAAAGTGTATTCTTTGCGGACTTTGCGTGCGCTCATGCCGTGAGGTTATGAATCTGTCGTCAATCGGTCTGATGGGCAGAGGTTTTTCAACAGACATCTCCCCTGCTTTCTCGCTTCCGCTTGACGAAACAAACTGCACAAACTGCGGTCTTTGTGTGAGCCTTTGCCCGACAGGTGCACTGACTGAAAAGGCTAACCTTGACAAGCAAGTTCCGCTTAATGAGCAGTACAGCGAGGAGACAATAGACATAGACGGCAAGCCTGCTAAAGTCCTTGTTTCACGCTACAACGGAAAGATTCTTCGCGTAATTCCTAATGATGAAACTTCAAGAACTTCAGATCTGACGCGTGAAGAACTTTTCAGCAAAGTAAAATAAACAAATAAGCCTCCGCGACTGCGGGGGCTATGAATTTCTGATTTTATGAGTAATGCAAAACAAACTGTCGAAAAAATAATATTTGTGCTGTTTTATCTGTTTTCACTTTTCAGTATGAATTCGGATAAACTTGGATCTTACTGGGGAAATAACGGCACACCTTATATATTTTTCAGGTTTGCCCTTATTATTCTGCTGATGATATCGGCAACTGTTATTAACAGGAACAACCTCGATTTTATCACAAAAATTGTTCCGCCATCAGCGCTTATAATAACCGCGATAGCGGTATTTGACTACTATGTTACAGAATTCAGCGGCAGTCAGTTCCTTTATCGTATATGGTGGATTGCATATATAATTGCAACACAGATAACTGTTTTTATTATCATATCGTTATTTAAATTTGACAATTACAAGGACTTTTACAGGCGTTTCTGGCTATCGTTTATGCCGATATACGCATTTATGCTATTCCTTTGCTTTATCCGCAAGCCTAACGACGTACTCGAGTTTAACTTCATACTCGGTCAAGGCTCATTTTTGATGCTGAAAGCGTTGATAAACAACCTGCACGTAACTTTTGATGCGCCGCTGATATTCTTTGGCAATTTTGCAGTATTGATTCCCATGCCGTTAATACTTTCAGCAATTTCAAAGAAACTAACGCCGCCAATCATAATGCTAATCGGATTTTTAACTCCGTTTATTATTGAAGGGCAACAGTTAGTTCTCAAATGCGGCCAGGTTGACATCGACGACATAGTCCTAAACTTCGGCGGTTTTTTATTCTCTTTTCTGTTACTATATATCCCAATATACAAATATAAACTGAACAAAGACACTGCCTAATCAGCAGTGTCTTTTGCATTTACAATATTCATTATTACTTCAATGAAATCGTTACCGTATTTTTTAATAAATTCAGTATCCAATCCATCAATAACCTCAAGCTCATTCACTGTAGAAGGACGTGCATGAGCTATTTTCATCAGGTCGACATCACTACAGATGTCATATGCTTTGCCGGTATCTTGCATAGCGAGCTCCATACGACGTTCCTTAAGTGCATTGACAAATCTAAAATCATCTTCATCTAATTGCACCGTGTGAGTTTCTGTAATTGTGTCAAGGAAATGGAAGTCGAGTTTGCGCCGCCCTTCAATAAACGAAGTACCTTTGGGACTGACGCTGACAACATCAAACACTTTTAACTCATCGCGCACAACAATATAACGGTGAACAGCGAGCATTTTAATGATATATATAAGCTCCAGTTTTGAAAATTGCTGTAGCTTACCGAACATACGGTTATCTGTAAAGCCGTGTTCTGTAAGGAATACAGTCTGTTGACCCATCAGAATCTGCGCAACCTTGCCGACACCGATATCAAACGGCAAATCTTCAATACAAAACAACACAATCTTAGCAATACCGGCTTCATACTCGCAGAGTGAATTCTCTATAAAATCATTATATTTTTTATCGAAAAGCCTGTCAAAAAGTTTCATTTTATTTAAAAATAATTAATTATACTTTTGAATTTATAATCCTCTTCAAGAAGTCTTTTAAATTGTCCAATTTACCGAAAGAATGAACAGCGCGGTGAATCCAACACATAAAAAGTGAATACTGCTTCCTTTTGGCAACAGGATAACTGTCATATATGTCCTCTTTAGTCGGGAATAAAAACAGAATAATTCGTCTGAGCTTCGGGAATCTGATACCGTCAACACTTTTTTCTTTACGCATATGATTACGCAAGCGAATGTTGGCAACGCCATGATTTCCGCTCAGAATGATGTCAGAAATGGTTTCTTTAATATCCAGCTTCGGTTCTTTACCTTCAAACCAAAACTCTTCCAGCGCATACAGTTTATCCACGCAGTCGCGGTAACCGAACTTATCAATCAGTTCGTTAACGTACTCCATATCAATTTCATTTAACAGCGGTTTAGTATAGTAAAGATCAAGCACACGGCGAATTCCGCAACCGGCATTCAAAAAGTGTTTAATCGTATGAAGAAGCATATAAAGATAAAAGTATGTGTCGTTAGTTTTATACGTTAAATCATCACCGTATAACACAGCGTGATTATAAGGCTCGGATATCATCTCGTGATAATTCTCGCTACGCTTAGAAACAACCTTAGTAAAGAAATCAAGATGAAATTCTACATACGAGCTGTTTGGTCCGGTTGCGACAATTTCCCCTTCATCACCGTCTTTAACTTCATAACCTAATCCTGTCATAACGTCACGAATAGTCTCAACATTTTCTTCGTCAACAATGAGATCAATATCAGACATCATTCGCCAAAATGTTTCAGGATAATACTGTTTTGTAATTGTTCCCT
The DNA here is from genome assembly GCA_964480285.1 of uncultured Bacteroides sp. Lineage (GTDB taxonomy): Bacteria > Bacillota > Clostridia > Oscillospirales > Acutalibacteraceae > Eubacterium_R. Next base: position 25,224 of record CAYZPT010000006.1, on the reverse strand, counting down.
GAGTTTCAAGAGTTCTTACGCCTTCTTTATGAAGTGCTTCAAGTACAGTATTCCTAATATTCTTCTGACGGGCATCACGCTGAATTGAGTGGAAATAGAACAGCTGCCATTTCTGGTAAAGTTCCGGCTCCGGCTTATTCTCCAGTTTATCAACACTGATAAACGCAATATTGCCGACTTCGTGTATACGACCGATTTCAAAAACCTCATTAAAATCAATACCGTCAGGTTTTTCCTGAGGCTGCCTGTCATGAATTGCGCAGTCAATCAAGTGTATTAAGTATTCATACGGATAACGAATAGTCATAGTTACCTCTTAAACAATTTCATATTTTTTCAATAATTCTAATCTGTTGCTAGCAGTATCAAGAGCTGCATTAACATTTTTAGTATTGTGCTTCGAGATGTATTTTACGCCCTTTACCATTCTTGAACAGTAAACACTGATTATTCTTAACGGATTGCCCTTAGCTTTAGGATCAACGCTGTAGAGCCACTCTTTTCCGGGAAAAGCCATTCTGAAAAACGTTCCAGATTTACTATTACTGCGTTTACCGTTCTCAGCTCTTTTTACTGCAGCGGTTGTAAAAACAGCAGAAAAAGAGCTTCCCTCTTCTTCATTACCGAATGTACCGCTGTTAATCATATCACCGATAAGCTCGTCAGGACAAACGCTTTCAACTTCAGGAAAGCTAAATCCCCAGTAATTATTCGCAATATATATTATGTCATAAAACAGTTTATCTGCATTAATCTCTTTAAGTCGTTGATCAATCAGCTGTAAATCGCAATCATTATAATACTCTTTGAGATACATCGCTATATCAAGAGCCATACGCAAACCGAAACCGCTGTAAATAAAATGCTTAAATGCATGAAGTATTAAGAACAACAAATGGTCCGTAAGTGAATATGTCTTGATTGAAACACCGTTAATATCTTCAAATATACACCTTGATAAAGCTTCCTCAAAGTACTGATTCATCGTTCTGTTGACCTGATTCCGCACTCCGAACGGATTAATATGAACTTCGATTCTTAAATCACTCTGTTCGTTATAATAAGTCAACTCTTTTACTTTTTCGAGCTTGTTATAAAACGACTCATCATCGTATTTTGTTAAATCATCTTCTTCATCTATTACTAACTGATAACCCTGTTCATTAAGAACAAATTCCACGGTATTGTATTCATCAACACTTATAATAATATCTTCGTCACCTGACATACGAAAGCTGCCTTTTTCACCGTACAGTCTACGGCACAAGATACCTTTAACAACAACCGGGAAACAATTTTTTTCTGTAAAACAGCTATACAAATTTAAAAACGCTTCAGTCTTTGCATCCTGTTCGGCTGCGTTCACCAAAGCTATATAGAGATTCTCCCGAAAAGCTCTGTCCTTTTCAAGAAGTTCGTCATGCATCGCCGCTTCATAAAAAAGAGGTGACAGATTCTGCCTTTCGGCAATAAGAAAAACATCATCCCACTCTTCCCTGCTCAAAGCAGGAAAAGATGCACCGTTGACAGAATATGCAATCAGTTTCATAAAATTATTCACTTTTTTATCAGTGAATTCCATATTACACCTATTTGTAGAATATCTTCAGCAAGAATATTACACCTTTAAGGCCAATCAGTCTTTCAAGCATAAATACCAGCTTAGCTTTTTTATTGTAAACATCATTAAATGAGGACATAAGTTCTTTTAAGCCGCTTACAAACTCTTTGCTAAGTTCAACATTTTTTAATTTGGAAACATCAGCAAGCAGGGATGCAGTAAGGTAACCCAGATAGTCGGTTAAGACCGCATTTCTATACCCATCAACTGATGATAATTCATTTTTAAGATTACACAGAATATCACATACTGACTGAATCTTTTCAACAGTGATGGTTTTAGAAGACGAACCCTCATGCTGACGGTATGACAGAATGACATCATTAATATAGTCAATTCTGTCAACATGAACCATCAGGTTAAAACACCATTCAATATCCTCTGCAACGGAATTCGGCGTATATCGGATAAAGTTAGAATCAATTAATTCTCTTTTAACAGCCTTATTACAGGAAGAAGCACCCCAGATATGATTCTTAAGCAAGAAATCAAATATGTAATCCGAATCAGAATCAACCGGCATAGTCTGTGCAGAATAATAAGCTTTTGAAAGAGCATTATTTGGATACTCTTTGCAATAATTAAAGCATAAAACGTCAGGAGCAGTTTGTTCCAAGCGAGCATTAATCAAACTTAAGACGTTACTTTCAAGCCAATAATCATCACTGTCAATAAAAAGTATATAGTCGCCTGAAGCTAATTCGAGACCTTTATTCCTGGCAACAGCAGCACCGCTATGAATCTGGTGTTCAACAACAATACGATTGTCTTTTGCTGCCCACTCATCACAAATCACTTCGCTGCCATCATCAGAACCATCGTCAATCAAAATATATTCAAACTCAATGTAATCCTGATTAACAACACTTTTAATGCATTCATCCAAATATTCACTTGTATTATAAATTGGAGTGATAATACTGAATTTCATCTGATTGTTAGTATATTTACTACTGTTTATTAATAATATCTGATATCTTAACAAAACATTTCTAAGTATCTTCGTTTCATAACTACTCCAGTTTTAATGTCTATTGCCGGTAATTCTTCACTTAACAGTTGTTTAACTCTGAGGTAAGGGAGATTCATGCCGCCTTCTTTAAAAATCGCCATAGTAGCAGCTACTCTAGGGTTTATTTCCATTAAAACAGGAAAACCATCATTATTATAACGAAAATCAAAGTCTGCATTACCGTCAAAATCTAAAAGCTCTACTAACTTTTCACATATTTCATATGCTTTTTTATCATGGAATAAAGTAGCTTCCATAGGTATACTAGCTGTAATTGAATTACTCTGTCTTGCAGCCATATACAAAACTTTGCCATTATCCGCCACCAAATCGACCGAAAACTCCTCACCTGAAAGAGCCTCCATTACCATCATTTGAGGCATCTCTGCTCGTTCGCTCAATATTTCCTTTAGTTCTTTATATGATATGTAAAATGAATTTGGTTTTTCACCGAACAGGATATCAAATCTTGTCTTATTAGGATCGACTATTCTAATCCCTCTACTGCCGCTTAGTTCAGTAGCCTTAATACAAACGGGATTATCAGGATAACCAGCATTTGCAAAAGCATCATCTAATTCTTCCATAGAATTAACTGAACAGAATCTAGGCACATACATACCGTTACTCTTCATGAATTCATATAAATTGTATTTATTGTTAGCAATATTTATAGAATTCATATTTGAAACTGAAACAATAGTACCAATATTTTTAAAGAGATCTTTATTATTTACTAAAGCAGGAAGTTCAGCAGACATAACCGGAATAAGAACGTCAACTCTTTCTTTCTTGCATATTTTAAATAATTCATCTATATAATTAGGATCAGTTGCTCTGGGTACTTGATAACAAGCATCCATCATTTGAAGAATTGTAGGATCGTCATTCATATCAACTCCAACAAGTCTAACATTTCTTTCGCCATTGTTTTTTAAACAATCTGCTAATCCTAGCATATACTGATTACCGGCCGCAGTAACCATAACAGTAATATCTCTCATAAAATTCTCCATTTATAAAAAACAATTTAAAGACTGGTAACTTTATCAAAATTCATTTCCAGTCTTAGTATTTCAAATGACTCAGCATATTTTTTTCCGATTTCATATCCGCGAAATCCGCATCTACAATACACACCTTTAATCCAATCCTCTCCACCAAACTTATTATATTCACTAGTGTGGCACTTTAATGAGGCAATTTTCTTATCTAATGTGCTTTCTATATCAACGTATAGATGAGGCTTAAAAGCAACATATGAACGACCAGACGGGGTTATCGGCTCATAAAAGAAAACGGTATTCATTCTGCGTGCTGCAGCAATCGTTGCTTTGGATACTCCCTCATGCGCTTGATGAGTATCAAACGGATGATGTGTAAAAATAATATCTGGGTTGTAGTCAGCAATTACTATATCAATAGCATGTACAACATCTGAAGAAAACGGAATATCTTTGGTTTCAAAATCCAGAACTTCAATATCATTTATTCCTAATGTATGTAGAGCATTATAACCCTCTGTTATTGCAACATCATTCGAACGTTGAATCTTGCCGTCATTATTTGTGTATCCTGAATGACTCATAATTAATACTTTTACACTATGACCTGACTCTACTGCTTTTGCTAATGTTCCTCCAGCTGCGATTTCAATATCGTCCATATGTGCACCTATAGCTAAAATCTTCATATTATTATCTCCTTTCATTACTTTTAAATGTTTTATCAAAAACATATACCAAATATAATAAAAAATACCTCTTCTTTTTAATTAATTCAGCATTTAACTTTCCGATTCTACCTAAGTCTATCCCCTCAGTATCAATATATTCCATTGCATTGATAATCGAATTGTTATAAACCATTTTCTTTAATAAATAAATAGATCTTTTAAAACTACAATTTCCAATGTATTTATTTATCGAATTTATTATCGAATTTAATAATAGATTTGCAGAATCAGTTCTGTATTTATCATTAATTAGATTGTTATTGAGAATAAAGTTTTCACGTTTATTATACAATACTACAAGCTTATCAACTATTTCGTCATCAAATGAAAACATAATAGAACCTGAGTGCAGTTCATAGAAAACGAGAGATTCATGAATATTGATAAATGAATCAATATGAGGGAATAGTCGTAAACAAAAATCATAGTCCTCCGCATAGCGAATCTCTTCATCAAAAAAAATGTTGTTTTCTATAAGCATTGTTCTTTTATAAAGCTTCGTGCCAGAACTATTAAGACTATGAGAAGAAATCACGCCAGAAAAAAGGATATCTCTAGCTTCATCGCCTCTAAAAATTGTGTTAAAATCAATGTTTGAATAATAACAATCACTAAGACTATCACCGTCAATAATAGTTTCTCCAAACATAACAATATCGACATCATTATGATTAACCACACGCAATAATCTTTCACACATATTGAGTCTTACATAATCATCAGAATCAACAAATAATACGTATTTACCATTTGCAATTCTTAAGCCACTGTTTCGAGCACCACCAAGCCATCTGTTTTCCTGGTGTATAACTTTTATGCGTTCATCTTTTTTTGCATATTCATCAGCGATCTCACCGCTTCTGTCAGGCGATCCGTCATCGACTAATATAATCTCAATATTTTTATGCGTTTGATTGATAATACTATCAATACAACGTGGAAGATATTTTTCCACATTGTATATAGGAACTATAACGCTAATGTCTGGACTATTAATCATCAGATTCTCCTACGATAATAACATCTTGCAAAAATTATAATAATTATTGATTGAAAACTTATTTTCGTAAATCATTCTTGAGTTTTTACAATAATTAGAGTATTCGATTTCATTCATACTAATAAACAAATTAATAGCGTTAACTAAATCATCGTTTGAAAAAATCTCATTGAGCAAAACGCCATTATAATTATTCAACACTATTTCTTTTGTTCCGCCAACATCGGTTGCAATTATCGGTATGCCAAAAGAAACAGCCTCCATAATTGAAACCGGTAAACCCTCGCTACTGCTGACATTGATGAAAAGATTTACATTCTCATTTTGATAAAACGAGTATATTTCAAAATTAGGAACTCTTCCTCTTAAATCAACAGTAATATTTTCAGGAAGGCTCTTAACACTTTCACGCAACTCATCAAACAACTCACCGTCTCCGAAATGAGTCCAACGAACAGGTTTATCAATACACTTTAAAGCAGATAATATTTTGTCTACTCTTTTTACAGGGATTACATTTGAGCACGAAGCAATATGTAAAATATTATCAAATGCAGGAAGTACACCATTAAAAAGATCAACAACACCTAAATATGATGTTTGAATTTTATCACTGTATTCAGGATACTGTCTTTTTAAATAATCACTTCCCTGCTCAGAACAAGGGAAAATACGCTCAATTCTCCTGATCATTTCAGATTTGAATGGCTGATAATTCAAGTAGGCGCGTTCATCATATAAATCGAATCTATGGCAACGTGAAACGATGTGGATATCAGAATTAACATTTTTAACGTTATCATATATATTTAAAGCAGTCATACCAATATTGCTAAGCCAGTAGCTATATATGATAACTTTGTTATTCTTCAGCAGGTCCAAGTTATTATCAACAAATTTTGAAATATTCTTAGATGATTCTGAAACAGATTGATCAAAATAACAACAAGCAGAGATTTTTCCAATTGTATTACTTCCTAAGCAATGATCTTTAATCTCGCGCAACACACTTTTTTTACGTAAGCTCTTTTTGTAATTATTCTTAGATACTGGGCTACAACCACTGGCAAATACCGATACATTTTCAGGAACGGTACGCATATCGTCTGTAGAATCGCTGACCTCAGATGCATAGATCAACACATTATCAAATACATTAGATAATGCAGTAATTTCATTTTCAATAAATGTTTCACCGGTTCCAAAAGGATATTCACCTGTAACAAATACTATAACACTCATTACGCTACCTACTGCTTAGTGTGTGGTATACCTGCTTCCTCAAGTAATTCATCTAACCCGTTCCAGATGGGTTTACTATTAAAAAATGCAGCCTCCACTTCTGATGGTTCATCACCATTACAGAAAAAATCTATTCCGTATTCATTCAATAAATCTCTATCTCTGGGCAAAAACAAGAATTTAAACGCAAGAAGGTCATTTATACCTGGTGCTCTATTATAATAATCATAATAATCCCTTGCACATTGAAGAGCTTCAATTCTTGTCTTTTCAACTCTATTATTATAATGTTCCTCAAGTGAACAAATAATCTTAGCCGGATTTCCAGCGATAACTACATTATCGGGAATATTGCCTCTAACAACACTGCCGGCACCAATTATTACATTATTTCCGATATGACTTCCCATCAGAATAATTGAGTTCAAACCAATAAAGACATTATCGCCAATTACTGTCTTTTTACCCTCTCCTAACCATTCACCATAAACACGTCTCATAACAGAAAGGCTGTAATCGTGTGTTAATATCACAACACCGGCTGTAATCTTTACATAATCGCCGATTTCAAGGAGCCAAGGTCTGCCAGTATCTATAGTAGTCTTGGAAGGATCCCAGATCACACATCGCTTACCGATTTTTACACCTTGTTTCTTTAACTCAGAAATGTACTCATCAGAAGTGGGAAAATGGAACTTATTATATACCTTTTGTAATATAGACAAATCTTTCTCCTTTATATTGATTCCATTACTTTACTTAACTGTTTTTCCCAGGTTAAGTTCTCTTCGGCATACTCTCGCATTTGTTTATGAATTTCAGGATGCACATCAATATACTCAGCAAACTTAACTACTTCGTTTATATCAATCGGGTCATCGTTTGCAGGAAAAAGCTTATAAAAGCCCAGTTCTTCGCCGATTGCATTATCGCGACTTGTGCTAATGAACGGAATTCCTCTTGCACAGTATTCTCTTACTTTTAGACAAGATGTACTCAAGCTATCAAAACCACTCCTATGACTTGCAATAACTGAAACACCAATATTGCATTTTGCATATATATCGTCTAATTCTTCACCAAATCTTTTGCCGTAGAATAACACTTTATCATCCAATGATAACTTATTCACCAATTCCTTTAGTTCAGGCAAAGCAGGACCGTTGCCGACAATGTGAAATATCACATCGACTTTAGGTTTTATAAGATAATACTGATATATGCCCTCAATAAGCCTGTCATATCCGTGATCAAAGGCAACTAAAGCAACGCCGATCAAATCGATTTTTGAATAATCATATTGTCCGCGGTATTCGTTGTCGGACATTGAAATACCGTTTGAAAATTCAATACAATCTACACCATAAACACTTTTTATTCCATCAGTAGGAGAAGTAAAGAAATCGATATACGATTTCAATTTATCTCTGTTCTTTTTATCCTGAAAATGATTAATACGAGTAACGATATTATGTTCTTCAACTACTTGCTTATCATATGGATACGTAGGTATTTCAACAATGACCTTACAATTTTTATGAAGCTCTTTGATCATCTTCATAAAAGCCCAATCTGCAAGCGGATAGCGTATATAACAAATATCAATTTGTTTATCCCTACAAACATTCGCTGCAGAGAGAAAAAGCTTAGTAACGGTAAAGTATCCTTTAACCTGTTTTTTTACAACGACTTCTTTGTCGTCACCGTGAATCAAAACGGCGTTATCATTGTCAAGGCAGAGAAAGTATGTATCGTAACCGAGGTTACAGAACGCTTTATATTGCCCCATTAGTTTCTTTGTAACGCCAAGTGTTTCAGTAGAACCAATATCATTTTCAGCAATCATAAGAATTCTTTTACTCATTAACTAATCTCCAATAAAACTAAGTAATTCGCGAACAATTACATCAACAGTAGGCTCATCTAAATACGGGTGCATCGGTAAACTGAGTACCGTCTTGCATAACTTTTCAGTAATTTGGCAATCGGCATCAGAACTGTATGTTCCTTTAAAAGCGCCCTGCATATGCATCGGTTTTGCATAATAAACCATTGTGGGTATGTCATTATTCCTGAGCTTCTCTTGCAAAAGTGCCCTGTCAACGTTATCCGGAAGCTGAATTGTATACTGCGCCCAACTGCTGTAATACCCCTCATTAATAATCGGCAGAGACAAGTCTGTATGTTTTAGTTTTTCTGTGTATAAATCAGCTGCTCTATTTACAGCATCAAGCTCATATTCATCAAATGCCTTGAGCTTTTCAATAAGTACTGCAGCCTGAATAGTATCCAGGCGACTGTTCATACCTATCCGTACATTGTCGTACTTATCGTTACCGCTTTTGCCGTGTACTGAATAGCTTTTTAACAATGCAGCCCAATCATCATTATCAGTAAAGACAGCTCCTCCGTCTCCATAACAACCAAGAGGTTTTGCAGGGAAAAAGCTTGTAGTAGAAATATCGCCGAAACTGCAAGCTTTCTTGCCGTTAATTGATCCACCAAACCCTTGCGCTCCGTCTTCAAGTAAAAGGAGATTGTACTTTTCGCAGATAGCTTTGATTCTTGGATAGTCAGCTGGTAATCCAAACAAATCAACGGCAATTACTACTTTTGGTATGTATTTTCCGTCGTTCTTAACCTTTAATACAGCCTCTTCTAATTTTTGAGGATCAAGATTATACGAATCCTTTTCAACATCAACAAAAACAGGTGTCGCACCAACTAATGCCGGACACTCACCGCTTGAAAAGAAGGTAAAATCTGGTACAAATACCGCGTCGCCTTCCCCAATTCCCCAAGCCATTAATGCCAGAGTAAGCGCATCAGTACCGTTGGCACATGTGATACAATGCTTAACACCAACATATTCAGCTAATATGCTCTCGAGCTCTTTAACCTGAGGACCGGAAATGTACCTTGATGAGCTAACCGCCTCAGCAATTGCTTTATCAATATTCGGTTTTAATAATTCATACTGTTTTTTTAAATCTCTAAATTGCATATCTCTACTCTTTAACTATATTTCCATACTTGTCAACTTTTCCAATTTTTTTTGCAGGGACACCCGCAACCAAGGCGTAAGCCGGCACATCTTTAGTAACAACAGCACCTGCCGCAACCATAGCACATTCCCCAATAGTATTACCACAAACAATTGTTGCGTTAGCACCAATTGAAGCGCCTTTTTTAATTACAGTTTTCTTATAATTTGCAGAACCTTTTGGATACTTAGCGCGAGGCGTAAGATCATTAGTGAAAACACAAGAAGGCCCGCAAAAAACATCGTCTTCTATTTCCACACCTTCATATACAGATACATTGTTCTGAATCTTAACATTACTTCCTATTTTAACATTATTTGAAACATTGACATTTTGACCGAATGAACAGTTTTCACCAATAACAGCGCCCTTTTGAATATGACAAAAATGCCAAATCTTTGTGCCGCATCCAATCTTAACATCGTCGTCAATATAGCTGCTTTCGTGTACAAAAAAATCACTCATAATCGAATTCACCTTTCATGTCAAGACTCGCAAAGTCTTTTAACGGGAAATTAACCACTTCACCAGTTTTCATGCTTTTATATATTGCAAGAATCATTTCTAAAGCATTTCTTCCCGCAACGGCGTCAATATACGGTTTATGATTGTTAATTATTGAATCAATGACATCTGCATACAAGCTTGTATGACCGTTGCCGTAAACATTACTTGTCTGCTCTTCAAGACCTTTGTTTGCCTTATCTGCCTCAGTCTCATCGGCAAAATCCCAAACATCAATATTATTTGTGGATTTTCCTCCGATTTTTACAGTTCCGTTTTCTCCAAAGAGATAAAGAGTTTCCTCAAGATTCTGCGGATAGACATTTGTGGTTCCTTCAACAGTTGCAATAGCACCGTTTTTAAAAGAAATCACAGCCATTCCGACATCTTCTGCCTCAAGGTAATGATGCTGCTGTTGACGAGTTAATCCGTAAACGCTGACAACCTCATCGCCCATCATCCAACGAAGTAAATCAACGCCGTGAATGCACTGGTTCATAAGGCAACCACCATCATCAGCCCAAGTGCCTCTCCAAGGTGCCTGGTCATAATATGCCTTATTCCTGTTCCATCTGACATGAATGCTTCCGTGTGAAAGCTTTCCGAATCTGCCGGATTCAAGTGCTTGGCGCATTTTTTGAACTGCAATATTAAAGCGATTCTGATGGCAAGCACAAACAACAACGTTCTTTTCTTCGCTTCTTTTGATTATCTCATCTGCATCCTGAATAGACATTGCCATTGGCTTTTCAATAATAACATTAATACCTCTGTCAATGCAATTCAAAGCAATCTCTGCGTGAACGCCGCTTGAAGTTGCAATAGCAACAAGTTCAATCTCCGGATGCTCGTCCAGCATTACTTTATAATCTTCGTAACGAGCAATAGAATCATCATTTTGCAAATCGTGCTTTGACAATAAAGTCTCAATATTCTCTGGTACTATATCACAAGCAGCAACAAATTCCAGATTGTTATTTAATACCGCTTTTACATGGTTAGTTGCAATACGACCACAACCGATTAATGCATATTTCATATAATAACCTTTTCCTAAAAATATTTTATAATACTTCTATATTTTCCCTATTTTTGATATCTTTCATAACATTCTTTGTATCAAAAACTGCTACTGCATTTCTTTGAACAAGATCATAGTCAACATCTTTATGAGCACAAGTTACCATTACTAAATCATATTCTTTAATAACTTCAGCTGTCAGTTCAGTGATACTTTTGCCGCTTTCGCCGTACATATTTTTAAACTCAGGAACCCATGGATCGTAGTATTCAACCTGAGCTCCAACCTTTTTTAGTTCTTTCCATACTCGAATAGCAGGGCTCTCACGGTAATCGTCTATATCGTTCTTATAAGAAACGCCAAGCATAAGAATTCTTGCACCGTTAATTGCTTTTTTATGACTGTTAAGAATATGCATTGCGCGTTCAACACAGTATTCAGGCTGTCCGTCGTTAATTACCATACTGTTTTCTATCAAGGTAGTATGGAAACCGTATTCTCTTGCTTTCCAGGTGAGATAATATGGGTCAAGAGGAATGCAATGACCGCCAAGTCCGGGTCCCGGATAAAAAGGTTGGAAGCCGTAGGGCTTTGTTTTAGCTGCGTCAATTACTTCCCAAACAGAAATACCCATTTCATGGCAAAGTCTGCCAAGCTCATTAACAAGACCTATATTAATATTCCTGTAAGTGTTTTCAAGAATCTTCTCCATTTCGGCAACAGCAGGACTTGAAACAGTATGAACGTCTCCTTCAAGAACTGCACTATACATAGTAGAAATAACTTCTGCAGCATCTTCTCCGATTGCACCAACAACCTTAGGAGTATTCTTAGTTTTATAGAAAATGTTTCCCGGGTCAACACGCTCAGGACTGAATCCTAGATAAAAATCGACACCGCATTTCAACCCGCATCCATCTTCAAGAATAGGCTTTATGAGTTCCTCGGTTGTTCCCGGATAAGTTGTTGACTCTAAAACAACCATAGTACCCTTTTTAAGATGCTTTGAAACAGCCTTTGTCGACTCTCTTACATAGCTGATATCAGGCTCTTGGTGTTCATCAAGCGGAGTTGGAACGCAAATAGCGATAAAATCAACATCTTTAATAAATGAAAAGTCAGTTGTAGCACTAAGCATACCGTTTCTTACAAGTTCGGCTAAGTCATCATCTACAACATCACCTATATAATTCTCACCGGCATTAACCATATCGACTTTAGACTGTTGGACATCAAAACCTATTGTTTTAAAACCCGCCTTGGCCTTCTCAACAGCCAAAGGAAGGCCAACGTAACCAAGACCTACAACGCCGGCAACAATTTCTTTATTCTGGATTCTTCTTAATAGTTCTTTTTTCATAATTATCCTCCATATTTATTGAAAACTTTAGTATTCTTTCGTTTTCGGGAATAATAGTACTTTTTTACAGCATATATTGCCAAACTAAAAGCATATGTTAACACAACAGTTATAACAAACAAAACAAAATACGATAGTTTAAAATAAGTTGATATACAAGAAATAAATATTTGATGTATACAATAAGCGTATAAAGATACTTCACTTAAACGAACAACAATCTTATGTGGTTCTTTTGAAATCTTGAGGAATACAAAAAACAATGAACAAGCAATAGCAATTTGAGAAAGCCGAGAATAAATTGGTGCTGCAGCTGGGAATGAACCCTTTGAAATATACGCTGAATCAGGAATAAGCAGCCATTCAGATATTGCAAATACAACACCTACTGAAAACAACAGAAAAATATACTTAGTGTCAATTTCACATTTTGAATTAGTTATTAACATTGAAATAAATATCAACGGTATAAATGCAATCGGGGAGAAATACCGCAAAGCTTCATACTTGAAGTAATCAGTAATAAAGTAACAAGCTAAAAGCAATAAAACACTCAAAACCAATCCTATCGACGCTATTGTTTTAAGGTTCAAATTAAACTTGTTACAGAAACTGCAAATCAATTCAATAAAAACTAAAAAGTAAATCAATAATTGAACATAATACAGTAAAGTGTCGCCACCACCAAACAATAAGTGATATAAGTTAATAATTAGCCCTCTTTTTGGAATCCACAATTTACCTATACCAAAGATAAAATATATTGCTCTCCAAATTAGAAATATTCCTACTAATTTGCCAACACGTTTAATAAGATATTTAGTATTGCCAGATGGCTTTCTTTTAACTAAATATAAATAAAAACTAATCAGAAAGAAAATCGGTACTGCAAGATTTACAATATTTATATAAACTATATCGGTAATGCTCGGAATATAAACATCTTTAACACGCATTATCCCGGAAATTCCAAGAAACCTTGCATGCCAAGCAATTACCAGTAGTGGTAAAAATGCTTTTAAATATACTATTCCGTTAATCTTCTTCACGTTTTTTCCTCTTTATTGCAACAATTATTTTATTAACTATAAAAACAAATAACAATCCGATTGCGGCGCCGAGAATATCAATAATAACATCTTTAGCAGTTGCTTCTCTGCCGGCCACAAAAGATTGGTGAACTTCATCTGCAATTGATAATACAATTGAGACTCCAAAGCATACAGCGTATCTGAGTTTATCATTATCAACATTGAAAATCAAAAAGCTTGTTATTCCGAAGATAAAAAACAGAACAAAATGCGCAATTTTTCTGAGATCAACGTAGAACAGGAATCTTTGAGCCTGGTGTCCTAAACCGATATGACCGAATGCATTTATAAATAAATCAGTGCACTTTCTGCTGATTGCTTCAGAGTCAAACGCGCTTTGTCGAGAAAAATAGTATAGCACTCCGACAAACGCAAGAGCAACAACTAATTTGATTAATATTTTGAAACACTTCATATCATTTAATAAAACGGTTCAGATAGTCTTTTGAACTCATTGTCTTTTCTTTAATTGTCTGATTAATTACACTGTAATCAATATTGTTAGAAAATATTTCAGAAAGCTCACGTGAACCGTTGTAGCGTCTGTCAACAAGATCAAACTCTTCAAGTAAAGAGTCAGTCTTAGCCTTTCCCTCGCCCATACATACAAACTGCTTGTTATACTGGATTGACATTGCACTGCCGTGGAAAGTATCGGTAATCACATATGTTGCGTTACGTAAATAGCCAAGGAATTCACACGGGCTGCAAGCAATATACTCGTCGCACCAAGTATTGCGAAATCCTACACAAATCAGAGGCAAGTTAACAGATTTAGCAAAATCTTTAGACGCTTTGATAAACTCATCACTAAAGCCCCAGTATCCGTCATATGTATAGACCAATATGAAGTCTTTCCTTTTACAAGGCTTTTCAACAGCACGCCAATCGATCATGAAAGAAGGATCAATTACTCTTTGAATGTTATTATCTTCTCTAATTTGAGAAAGGAACTCTTGAGTAACTCCATCTCTTGCCGAAACAGATTTAAGACTTTTGATTCCGTCAATCAAATCCTTGTGATCATCAAAATCATCAATCACAGCTCTTCCTACACATGATGCATATGAGATGATATTTTCACAGTTAATATTCAAGCCGTAATATTCAGGCAAGCAGGTAAATGATTTATTGTTGATATTCCAAATCTCGTCGCTGCCGATGATTACTAAATCATAATCAGTGCTGTTGCCGGAAGCAATTCTATACTTACTCCAGTCTTTAACGTATCCGCTAATAAGCTTTAATGAGAATATATCACGCTTAACATCACGGGTAAACTGCCTTCTCAGGCGATATTTAATATTATAAGTTGTATCGAGTTTAATAAACTCAACATCGTGACCTAAATCCTCAAGATACTTGTATAATCCGTAAGCCTGATAAAAGCTACCGTAATTATAACACTTATAAATTGTAACAATTCCTATTTTCATTTTCTAAACAGCCTGTCTTTTGTTTCAATAGCAAACCACTTTATCGGGTTTTCATGTTTTAGATTGTTTTTATATACTTCCCTTTTAATTATGTCAATGATGTCAGGACTTTCGTTATTCAAAAGGCAATCTTTGCGGATAAGCTGTTGCAGATCTGACTGATCGCTATGTCTGCCTGCATTGGCTTTGTATTCGCACAAAGATTTTTGTGCTTCAACAGCCTTGCCTATATCAACATTTTCAATCCAACCGCAAGAATTCAAATCATTTAAAATATCAGAATACGCTTGATTCCTGCAAATAATCATAGAAGTGCCGCTGTTAAGCTCTTTATATTCAGGAAGCCAGGCATCCATAAACGTTATATCCGCATTATCCGAAAATACATCATCACAATGGTTACAGCACTCCTGAGAAAACAGCCTTCTCCAAAACAGATATCCGAAATCGTCACTACCGAAGGAGCTGTATTCACTTCCGTCTTTAAACTCAAGCTTAATGCCATAGTCCCACGCAGGTCTTTTACTGTCTTTAATTCTGAATTGACAGTTATAAATATCGGCACGTTTTTTATTTTGCGACCACGCAAGACAGTCAACCATCTTTTTATTAGGCATATGACCGCAAACAAGACCTGCAACACAAACAATCTTTTCTGATAAAACACTATCAGACTTCATAAGATTGCGAATTGCTGTAACAAAACAAGGAACACCGATGATAGCAATACGTTTATTGTTTAGCTTGATTGAGTTAATGATTTTGCCGAAACTAACAGGATAATAAGCAGAACCACGGCAAAGGTTTAATTCTTCAGAATTCGTGCATTCAACGTAGTCAAACAAGCAATCGGAATTATTAATCTCTTTAACGCATATAACAGAATCAACTATTCCCCGCTGCAATAACTCGTTCAAAAACCAGCGAGCAACACCGCCGGACGAGCCGTTCTTCTCATACTCAGTTGACACACCGATGAAGCATTCTTCAAAATCATTATCGGTTTTTGAGCAATTCTCAAAAGGACAAACTCCAAGACATCGCCCGCAATCAACGCAGTCACCGGTCAAGACCGGTCTCAATTCTCCGTATTCGTTTTCCTTTATCTCAAGGCAATTCTTCGGGCAAATTACACTGCACGCACCGCAGCCAGAGCACAGATTATTATCAAGTTTTGAATCTATAACGTTATTCATACCCCAACCTTAAGTTAAATAATACTTAATCCTTGCAACAATGCGCATTTTCCAGAATTCATATAGAATTAGTGAATTAAGTCGCTTACTTATGATATATTTATACTTTTTTTGGCAATCCTTATCGTTGAGTGTGCTGCCGTACTTTTTAAGCAACGACTGAAATGTATCATCATTCACAGCAAGAAAGGTAGCATCACGACGCTCGCCAAAACGTGCTTTATTTGAAACCGAATTAATCTGATCAAGAACTCTATAGCAAGTTTTCAAGTAATTAATATCGTTAATTTCATTTAATTCATCATTTCCACCGACATCATTTAATAATGAACACTTTGCCAAATATCCTAAACGGTAATACTCAAACTGCCTTTTATGGTACTTAGCGCAAATACTGTTGCTGTTGCGAATATAGTGATAAAGCAGATCGTCAACTACATAATAGTTTTTTATATATTTAAGATACTCACTGAAAAAAATTGTATCCTCTACTACTTGAATACCTTTAGGAAACTGCAGCCCTTCAGACTCTATAATACTTGTCTTATATAGCTTATTCCAAGCATAAGCACCTACATTACCTTTTATAAATTCTTCAATTAAGGAAACTGCACTACTGTCAGAATTAAAATCAATTCGTCTTTCATGCGTACTGTTATCAGAATACTCTTCAAGATATCCACAGATAACTAAATCCGAATCAATAGTATTTGCCGAACAGAAAAGTCTTTCAAACATATCAGACTCAATATAATCGTCCGGATCAATAAATCCGATATAAGGAGCGGATGCGTTTTTCATTCCAACGTTTCGCGCATCACTAAGGCCGCCGTTTTTTTTATGTATAACTGAAAAATTGATATATTTTTCAGCATACTCGTCCGCAATTTTTCCGCTGTTATCTATAGAACCATCGTCGACAAGAATCACTTCTAATTCTTTAAGTGTTTGATTAACTAAAGAATCAAGCGCCCTGTTTATGTATTGTTCAACATTGTATATCGGAACAATAACACTAACTTTATAGTCAGACATAATTATTTCCTCATTTTAATCAATTTGGCAGGATTGCCTACAACAATACTATATGGTTCAACACTCTTAGTAACAACAGAGCCGGCACCAATAACGCTACCTTTACCTATTGTTACTCCACCAAGAATAATTACTCTTGCGCCAATCCAGACATCATCTTCAATAACAATTGGTTCGGGATCTGTAAAACCTTGATGCCACATAGGCCTTGAAGTATCTTCTATAACGTGATTTGAAGTATACATCATACACTCAGGACCCATCATAACATCATTGCCAATATAAATCTCAGATGACAATAAATATGAGTTTTCACCGATTCCTGAATTATCACCGATAGAAATACCGGAACAGATTCGTGCTCCTTTGTCAACATTAACATTTGTACCGCACTCATTGAATATTAATTTTGCGCAAAAGCCTCGAATTTTTTTGCTACCAAAACTGAAACGGCTATCAGAAGGCGGTAGTTTTTTAGCAATTAGATTATACATCACTAATCCGATTATTCTCTTTAATCCGGAATTGTTACTCATAGTTTCTCCTTGAATTTTTTCATTATACAAAGAATACCAAGCTTGCAAATTAGCATCAGTATCAAACTTCATTTCAACAAAACGCTCAGAAATATCTTTGTATTCTATGGATTTATTCTTTTTAGAAGTGATTGCTTCAATCCAAGGCTCTACATTATCAATAGGCAAAAAGTCAACCAAACCAACGCCTAAATCAGCCTGTTTTGTAACATTGTCTGAAACAAGGCTCGGACATCCGGCAGCTTGCGCTTCAACTACAGCTAAAGGATAACCCTCGTGTATGGATGGAAGAAGCATTGTATCAGCAAGTTTAAGTAACAACGGCACGTCATTTCTCAAGCCTAAATACTTAATGTTGTTTAAACCAAGTTTTTTAATGCGATCTAGAACGTTTTCTTTAAGTTCGCCTTCACCAACAAGAAGCAAAACTGTATTCTTGTCTTGAAGTTCTTTCATTATTTCAAGCAAAAAATCATGATTTTTAGGATAGCAGAATCGACCAACATGAAGCAGTATTCTTTGATCATCTGAATAACCATACTGTTGACGAAGAGTGGTTTTATCAGGAATACTTTCAAACCTCGACAAATCAACGGCGTTCGGCAAGAACTCAAACTCAGCCTTTCCGTAAAGGAATTCACCCGCAAGATCGCTGCATGCTATTTTTCTTGTAGCAACTCTGTTGTTAAGCTGTTTCAGACAACCGGCTATAGTTTTTCTTGCAAAAGATTCATTTCTTTCATCAAATGACTGATGACTGTGACTGATACGAACAGGTATTCCGGCTCTTTTTGCAGCATACAGAATTATTCCGTTGTGATGAATATTATGCGCATGTACTGCGTCATAATCAGAATTATTAAGCAGATCAATAAACTGATGATAAAAACCAGAAAATCCAGCAGTAGAGAGATTGTTTATCTTAATAACCTTGCCGCCTGATTCTTCAATCTCATTCTGATATGAATTATCTTCCGGAGCATCATATACAGCAAAATCAAACTGTACTTTACTCTTATCTATCCGGCGATATATGTTCATTACAACGCCCTGAACTCCACCGGATATTTCAAGGCTGTCAAATACCTGAAGTACTTTTACCATTTTTCCTACCTGCTAACAACTGATTAACAGTATTCTTAATCATTCCAACAAGATATTTGAATGTTTTTGTTCTAAAGAATACCGCAAGATATATTGCATTTGGAACAATACAAGCAATTATAAACTGAATAACAGTCTGAACAATAAAGTTTTCTAATATTATCAATCCGCATAAATAATATGTAGCGAAATACGTACATAAAGCAAGAACAAAACACAGTAAATATTCTAAGTAATACTTCAGAATATCTTTTCTCATAAAGCCATGTTTATAAAGTGCATACGGATCATACCATATTCCGGTCAATAATCTTGATATGGCAGATGCAGCCAGGATACCGAATAAACCCCAAAGTTTACCGAGACCAAATGAAAGCCCAATATTTAAAGCCGCTGTTACCAAAGACATATATTTTCCGTATTTAAATAACCCGAATGTGTCCTTGAATACCCACACCGCATTTTGTAGTCCGATGAAATAAGCGTTAAGACCGATGATAATTACAACATAATAAGGCAAACGATAGTCTCTTCCAATCCAGAGTTCAATAACAGGATTTGCCATAATTATAAAGCCTATGCTTAACCAGCTGTAAAGCCAATAATTTGCCATATGAATCGCTTTAAACACCTGATAACTCTTACTCAGATCGCCCTCTGCATTAAGATTGCCTACACTTGAACTGATATTACCAAATACTTGATTAATAAGAACCGTAGCAGTATTAAGTAATAGTGCATAGTTTGAATAGAAACCGACTTCTTTAATACCGCCGATAATACTGATAATTGTGTTATCCGTACTATTTACAAGAAGCGTACTTACCTTAACAAGGAATAAAGCTCTGATGTTTGTCCAGATGCTCTTTTTTGTTGATTTGTCAAGGCTTCCCATATATTCTTTTTGATTTATATACGGATACTTTTTATTAACATACACCAATACAGCAACATTGTTGATAAAAAGCATAATTGATTCAACAGCAAGATACAGAAAAAAGTTCTTTGTAAAAATAAGGACAGGAATCTGAATAACAGTTCTTGCTATAGCAAACAATTCTTTGGCGCCGCGAACAATAAAGTTTTTCTGATCAGCAACTAACAGCGTTGACTTATAGGTCAGAAAATAAGATTGAACAGTATTAAACAAGAAAAACAAATAAATAAATGCAACTTGTCCTTTTAATACGCCGGGGTCCTTAACGATTTTATCCAGAAACGGTATCAGAAGGAGTCCGACAGCTCCTATTGCTACACCAATATAAGTGTATGCTTTCTTATATAACTGCATCAAAGCCGATATCTTGACTTTGTCGTTATCTTTAAGCGGTTTATAAAGTGCGAAAGATATAGCAGAGCCTATACCGAGCTCAGCCAATGAAAGCATTGTAATGATTTCAGTAAACAGGCTGTTAACACCGAGATATTCAGTTGAAAGACATTGAATGAAGATTGTCCGGTTGACAACCCTCAGAATCATCTCAATTATCTGACCGCCGACTCCGGCAGCAATATTTAAAGCGGAATACTTGCTTCTTGACTTCACTAAATGCTCCTAAACTAACCCTGATTTAAAACTCTGTTGAAGAAATAGTCTCTGCGCTCTGTAAGTATTTCTTCAGAATACTTTTTAGAACGTTCAAAATTCTCAATGGCACATAATTCCATATATTTCGGATGTTCTATCATATAGCAGACCATTTCAGCCAGTTCATTATAATTCTTACGTTCATGAATACAATCGTCACCCAACTGTTCAGGAACTGCAGTACCTGCGCCACCAATTGCAGGGCATCCTCTGCTCATTGCTTCAATAAGGGCTCTACCCAAAGTTTCCTGTAAACTCGGCATAAGGAAAATATCAATATTATCAAGCCAATTAAGTACCGGCTCCCCACCCGGAAGTGCCCCGCAGAATTCAACCTGTTCTAATACTCCATGATCATTTGCAAGTTGTTCCCACTTTGAAGAATCGCCGTCACCGAGAAAACAAAGCTTTACTTGCGGATGACGCTTAACAATCTGTTCGAGTGCTAAAATTGCCGTATCGTGACCTTTATAACCGATATTCAGTGATGCGATTAAACCCAATCTTATTTCTTGCTGTTCTTTTATTTTTTTAATCTTATCAATTCGAGCTTTCAACAACGCATCTGTACCAATATGTATATTTGTGTCAGAGCACCCCATATTAAAATGATCGTTCGGATAACGGTTTTGAAGAAAGCGACGTGACACATATAAAACATTCGGTGCTTTACGTATACATTTTCTTTCAATTAAAAATGAAATCGGCGCATAAATCTTTCCGACAGCAGTACCGTAATTCCATAAATCGTCCCAAGTGCAGCCTACCGCTTCAATCATATAACGTTTATTCAGTTTGTTTGCTATTCTACATGCAAGATATCCAAGATTGCTGGGCAATCTTATTACAACACAATCTGCCGATTTAATTTTTTCTGTCAGCAGTCTTTTAGCGTTTCCAAACTCCTTTAAACCGGAAAAAGACATAAGATCAGGAAGAGAAAAGAAGGAAACATTCTCACCGCTGCTGATACTGAATCGGCTTACAGAATCAGGATCGTCAACAGTCTTTACCCTGCCACCAACTTCAATCTCATCAAAATACTTGAGATAACGTTTCCAGAGAAGCTCGTAAGCAAAATGACCGTAGCTGTACATTTTGCCATTGTACTCCCAAAAACGATTATCGTGAATAAAAAGCATTTTCATTTTCGTCACCGTGCCCCTTGATCAATACGTTGCTCTTCGTTGATTCCGGTCGCAATAAACAGATAGATAAAGAACCAAAACAACGCCATTCTCTGGAAAGAGTGAAAGAAATTAAAAACTAAAAAGCTGGCAAAAGCAGCAATCATTTCGGCAGATTTTGAATAATTGATTTCTTTAAAGGCATTAAATAGCAATAACGCAAATAAAACAATACCAATGAGACCAAAATCCATCATTATGTAAATATATGTATTATGTGATTCTGCGCCGCCAAACGCAGCCCACCTGCCGGAAAATGAACCGGGACCATTTCCAAACACAGGTGAGTTAAAGAAGGCATCTATTCCGTGTTTCCATACGGCTTTTCTGACATCGTATTGGTTTGCGTCCTCAGCTGTTTCCTCAAAATATTTTGAAATATATGCAATAACATTTTCGTAACGCAATATAAGAAAACCAATACCTGCCAAATCAGCAAATAAAACAAGCTTTGAACTGTGACTTGTTGTGAAAACAAACACAGTACCCGCAACCAGATATGCTAAAACTCCGACAACAATGGCGAGAGTAAACGAGTCGCTATCTGTTGTCATGCAAACATACATCGACGAAGCAGTACAAGCCACCGCAACTAAAATGCAAAAGATCCAGTTTCTCGGTCTGTCAGCAATGACTCGCCTGATTAAAAACAAGCTGAAGAAAGGCACTAAAAACATCGATTCTGTCAACTGGTTAGGGTCAAGTGACAGACCTTCAAAACGTTCAAAATTTTCGTCATAAAAGCCCATACCTCTAAAATACATAACGATATAAACTGCGTTTGCAATTGTTTCAAAGAACAGGTAACTGTAAATTATAGCTAAAAGATTTTCATAAAGTTTAAGTTTCTTTAAAACAACAACACACAAATATGCTGTAAATATCCAAGAAAACAAGTCATGACCGGTCTGCGGAAATTTTGCCTGAGTTATCAGATTCCAAGCCAAACCAAGCGGCATAATAATGAATATCCACTTCAGAAACTTGTCCTGTCTCTCATAATATCGTGGAATAGGTGCGGTATCACTGTATTTCCCAAAGAAACCAAGCAGTAGAATCAAGATCTCTGAAATACCGATAATCCCGGCAACACGTATCTGTGTCATAACGGATACAACCATGGCAATAGCAAATATTCTCTCTGTCCAGGTTGCTCGTAATCTATCCATTAATAATCTCCTAATTTATACCTGTAATTCTAAAAAACTCTGAAAGAACACTTTCAAGATTATATTCTTCAGCTACTGCGCAGTTAAATTCACCGCAACTTTTACGATAACCGTTATCTGTCATTTTCTTTATTGCCGAACTGATTTGCACGACATCATCCGGTTCAACCAATATACCGCCGTCAGGTCTTACCAGATCAACATTTCCTCTTATTCTAGAAGCAATAACAGGAAGTGAACTCGCCATTGCTTCCATCAAAGCAACAGACAAACCTTCGCGAAAAGAAGGAAAGCAGAATACATCGGAAGCAGCATAAAGCTCATCACAATCGTTTCTGTAACCTAACAAGTGAAGCTTATCCTTAAGTCCAAAGCTCTCAGCTTTATCAGTCAGCATCTTTTCGGTATCCCCTACTCCGGCTATCACATAATGAATATTCTCATCGTTAACATTGTGAATAGCATCTAAAACTGCGATGTGATTCTTATTCTCGTTCAGTTCACCGACTGAAATCAGAACTAAATCCTCATCGCTGAAACCAAGCGAAGCACGTTTATCGTTCCTCAAATCAATCGATTTCTTATACTTATCAGTATTTATTCCAACACCTGGAAGATATTCGCTACGTTTTGCCTTCATATGTTTTTTGGAAAAGGCATAGTCTTCCTTGTTGATTGTAATAAGAATATCCGTAAAATAAGACATTGCCTTCTCAATAGGATAAAACAGTAGCCAGTTTACAATAGGCGCACCTTTGTAAAAATGAAAACCGTGAACCATATAAATAACTCTTGCTTTCACTTTATGACCGACAAGGCGCCCCATAACTCCGCCAACAGGTTCGTGGCAAAAAACAATATCCGGTTTTTCTCTTTCAAGTATTTGTTTTAACTCTTTATACGCACGCAAGTTACTTAAAGAAATAGGATTTCTTGTAAAAGGCAACTCCGTAACATCAATATCGCGATCAGTTAAATAGTCAAAATGACTGCCTGTTCTTGAGCAAAAGCATCTGACAGTGTATCCTAAATCCTGAAACGCTTCAATATACGGTATCAGAAAAGATGATATCATTGAATCAGTTGTGCATATGATAAATATTTTCTTCTCCGACATCAGTGTGAACCTCATTATAATCTTTTATTCCAAACACGGCAAAAACAGTTCTTACCATAGTCGCTATATCGGAAAAATAACCAAACGACTTAATTGAATCTAAATTGAATGCCATTTTTTTAGGAAGAACCTTTTCTATATACGCTTTGTCAACGTCGTCTTTACCGTCAAGTAGTTCAGCCTCATCTTTAAACCGAATGCTCGCTTCGGAAGTTATTCCGGCAGGTAAAAGCAATGTTGCCATCATTTCATCACTGTAGCGATAAACATATTTCGGAACCTCAGGTCTTGTTCCGACGTAAGACATATTGCCGCTGAGAACATCGAACAACTGCGGAATCTCGTCAAGACGATACTTTCTTAAAAATGAACCGACTTTTGTAATTCTGCTGTCTTGTCCGACAGTAACCTGGGTGCCGATCCTATCAGCGTCAGCAACCATTGTCCTGAACTTATGTATACGGAATACTTTGCCGTATGTAGTAATCCTTTCCTGCCTGTAAAAAACACCGCCTCTTGAATCAATTACAATAACTAATGCAATTACAAGCATTGGAAGAGAAAAAACAATAATCATTAATAAAGCAAGAACAATATCTGTAATCCGTTTAAAAAACAAACTGAACTTTTTTTTACTTATAATATCGTAATACGGTTTTACCGCTTCAGTCTTCATATTGTCAGGGAGTTTGTCCCATCGCTTCAAAAGCATATTCTGTTCTCCCCTAACGACAAGCATTAACGGCTTCTTTAAAGCAGTTAATAACGTATTCCACATCTTCATCACTTAGTTTTGTGTGAAGCGGAAGCGTAATTTCATTGGCAA
Source organism: uncultured Bacteroides sp. (assembly GCA_964480285.1). Classification (GTDB taxonomy): domain Bacteria; phylum Bacillota; class Clostridia; order Oscillospirales; family Acutalibacteraceae; genus Eubacterium_R. The sequence goes on along the minus strand of CAYZPT010000006.1, from coordinate 400 downwards.
AAAAGTTATAAGAATTCGGGAAATCGTCAATATTCCATCCCAGATCACGGTATGCTGTCATCATTGGAAGCGGCTTATAATGAACATTGCAGGCAACTCCCATTTCTGCCATTTTAATAATGATCTTATTTCTTATCTCGGTATCAGCATCAGGCATACGCGTAATATACAGGTGACCGGAGGAAGAAAAATCATCTCCGTAATGGTTCAGATGATATACTCCTAATGAATCGCACACCTCGTCATAAACGGAAATTATTTCTTTTCTTCTGCTGAGCAAATCGGGATAGCGATCAAATTGTGCCAACCCGATTGCAGCCATAATATCAGTCATATTGTATTTATACCAGGTGCCCACAATATCATATTCCCAGGAGCCCAGTTGAGTTTTTGCAAGTGC
>CAYZPT010000005.1:0-33211 GCA_964480285.1 uncultured Bacteroides sp. | reverse complement strand
AGATTAGTCTGCCCGAGTCCGTTTCAGAGGAGCGCCGCAAGCTGATTAAGAATTACGGCGCTGAGGTTATCCTCATTCACGCCGACGGCGACATCGGCGCTTGCATAGAGGAGTGCATACAGACATCGCTGCGTATGGCAAAAGAGGACGAAAATGTGTTCATTCCCTCGCAGTTTGATAATCCCGACAACCCGAAGGCGCACATCTACTACACCGCAACGGAGATTCTGGAGCAGGTCAACGGCGAGATTCACGGTTTTTGCAGCGGCGTCGGCACGGGCGGCACAATCAGCGGCATCGGCGAGGTGCTCAAAAGGCAGAACCCCGGCATAAAAATCTGGGCAGTTGAGCCGTCAAACGCTGCTATTTTAAGCGGCGGCTCGGTTGGTACGCATCTGCAGATGGGTATCGGCGACGGTCTTATCCCCGAAAATCTGAACACTAAAATCTATGACAATATCTGCGTGATTTCCGACAGTGAAGCGATTGAAACTGCGCGCCGCCTTGCAAGCGAGGAGGGCATTATGTGCGGTATTTCAAGCGGCTCTAACGTAGCTGCGGCAATCCGCCTTGCACGCAGGCTCGGCAAGGGCAAAACGGTTGTTACAGTGCTTCCCGATACGGGCGAAAGGTACTTCAGCACAGTATTATTTGACGATTAACAATATTATGGCTCCCCTGTGTAAGGGGAGGCGGAGGGATTGTTGCAACCCCTGTAGGGGTCGGCGCCCTCGACGACCCGTGGCGCGATGTGGGCATCGCGCCCTACAATAGTATGAAAAAGTTACTTGTTTACTTAAAAGAATACAGGCTGCAGTGCGTGCTCGCGCCGCTGTTCAAGATGCTTGAAGCGTGCTTCGAGCTGATAGTTCCGCTTGTTGTAGCGGCGATTATCGACAAGGGCATCAAAGCGGGCAATATGGGCGTTGTGTATTCGCGCTCGGCGGTGCTGGTGCTGCTCGCCCTCGTGGGTATGGTGGCGGCAATCAGCGCGCAGTATTTTGCGGCAAGGGCGGCAACGGGCTTTGCAACCAAGTTGCGCCACGCACTGTTTGATAAAATTCAAAAGTTTTCGTTTAACGAAATTGACAAGGTGGGCACCTCCACGCTCATAACGCGTATGACAAACGATGTCAATCAGGCGCAGAGCGGGGTTAATATGGTGCTGCGCCTTTTTCTGCGTTCGCCGTTTATAGTGGCGGGCGCGTTCGTTATGGCGATGCTCATTGACGTTAAGGCAGGGCTGATTTTCCTTGCCGTTATCGTTGCGCTGTTTGCTGTGGTTATTGCGATTATGAAGATAACGATTCCGCAGTACAAAAACGTGCAATCCACGCTCGATGACGTCACCCTTATGACGCGTGAAAGCCTTAACGGCGCTCGCGTTATCCGTGCTTTTACGGGCGAAAGAAAAGAGTACAACGAATTTAACGAAAAGAACAACTACCTTGCGCACCTGCAGCGTGTTGCCGGCAGGATTTCTGCGCTGATGAATCCGCTGACGTTTGTTATTGTCAACCTCGGCATTATCATACTTATCCGCTACGGCGCGGTTGAGGTCAACAGCGGCAGACTTACGCAGGGACAGATTGTTGCGCTTTACAACTATATGAGCCAGATTCTCGTTGAGCTTGTCAAGTTCGCAAACCTGATTGTGACGGTCAACAAGGGCTTTGCCTCCGCTTCACGTATTGCGGACGTGATGGATATTGACAGCACCCTGCAGACAAGCGATAACAAAGATTTGCAGAACGACCACGCTGTTGAGTTTGACGGCGTTTCGCTCACGTATCAGGGCGCAGGCGAGGAGAGCCTGACGGACATCAGCTTCACTGCAGACAGCGGCGAGGTTATCGGCATTATCGGCTCAACAGGCAGCGGCAAGTCGTCGCTTGTCAGCCTTATTGCGCACTTTTACGACGCTACGAAAGGTACGGTTACTGTTGACGGCAGGGACGTTGCTTCCTACACTGCTGAGGAACTTCAGCGCAAAATCGGTTTTGTTATGCAGAAGTCGGTGCTGTTCAGCGGTACGGTGCGCGATAATATCAGGTGGGGCAAGGAAAATGCAACCGATGACGAGATTGACTCTGCACTTAAGATTGCGCAGATTTACGATACGGTTTACGAAAAAGATGGGCTCGACACAGTGATTGAGCACGGCGGCGGCAACCTTTCCGGCGGGCAGAAGCAGCGCCTTTCCGTTGCGCGCGCTCTGGTCGGCAAGCCGCAGATTATTGTACTTGACGACAGTGCTTCGGCTCTCGACTTCGCCACCGAAAAAGCTATGCGCGAGGCTATTCTTTCCCTCGACTACAAGCCCACGCTGTTTATAGTTTCACAGCGCTGCTCATCGATTCTGACGGCGGACAAAATACTCGTGCTCGACGACGGCAAATGCGTCGGTATGGGCACGAGCGAAGAACTCCTTAAAACGTGCGAAGTCTACCGCGAGATTTACTCCTCGCAGTTTGACGACAATGTAGGGCGCGATGCCCTCGACGTCCCGAAAAATAATGTTTCAAACATCCCCTCATCAGTCAGCCATTCGGCTGACAGCTTCCCCCCGAGGGGAAGCCTTGATAGGTTTGATGATTGGAATGGGGGAGGTGCACAATGAAGAATAAAGTTATCATCAAAAAAGTGCTCTCCTACGTTTCAAAATACAAGCTGTTCATCGTGATGTCGGTGCTGTTTGCGCTCGTAAGCTCGCTCGGCGCGTTGTACGTGCCGATTCTTATCGGTAAGGGCATTGACCTGATTATCGGCAAGGGCGATGTTGACTTCGGCGGCGTTATAGCAGTGCTTGTCAAAATTGCGCTTATCATTATTGCCTGTGCCGCTTCGCAGTGGGCGATGAATTCCTGCAACAACAAAATCACGTTTAACGTCGTGCGCGATATGCGCCGCAAGGCGTTTGCAAAGATTGAAAAGCTGCCGATTTCTTACATAGATTCGCACCCGACGGGCGAGGTTGTGTCGCGCGTGATTGCCGACGTCGACCAGTTTGCCGACGGACTTCTGATGGGCTTCACGCAGTTCTTCACCGGTGTTGTCACGATTGTCGGCACGCTTGCGTTTATGCTTTACATCAACGTGTGGATTACGATTGTCGTCGTAGTTCTCACGCCGCTTTCGTTCCTGCTCGCAGGCTTTATTGCCAAAAAGACTTACAATATGTTCAAGCTCCAGAGCGAGACGCGCGGCGAGCAGACTGCCTTTATTGACGAGATGATCGGCTCGCAGAAAACAGTGACGGCGTACTGCCACAGCGACGAGAATATGCAGACGTTTGACGAGATCAACGCAAGGCTTGAAAAGTATTCGCTGCGCGCTGTGTTCTTCTCGTCTATCACCAATCCCGGCACGCGCTTTGTCAACGCGCTTGTGTACGCAGCGGTTGCATTTTTCGGCGCGATGCTTGCGGTTAAAACAGACCAGAGCGCAATCACAGTCGGCGTGCTTGCAAGCTTCCTTGCGTACGCAAACCAGTACACAAAGCCGTTTAATGAGATAAGCGGCGTTATCACAGAGCTGCAAAACGCCATTGCCTGCGCAGGCAGACTGTTTGAGCTTCTTGAAGAGGACGAAGTGCCGCGCGACAGCGAAAACGCGGTTGAACTCACCGAGGCTGACGGCGAACTTGAACTTAAACAAATCAACTTTTCTTATACGGAAAATCAGCATCTTATTGAGGACTTCAACCTGTCTGTCAAGGCGGGTCAGCACGTTGCAATTGTAGGTCCTACAGGCTGCGGCAAGACAACGCTCATCAACCTGCTTATGCGTTTTTACGATCCGCAGAGCGGCACGATTATAATTGACGGCAACGACTATAACAGCGTTACGCGCAAGTCGCTGCGCGAAAACTACGGTATGGTGCTGCAGGAAACCTGGCTCAAAGCCGGTACTATCCGCGATAACCTCAAGCTCGGCGCGCCCGAAGCGACTGACGAGGAAATGATTGCAGCGGCAAAAAAGGCGCACTCGCACTCGTTTATACGTAGGTTGCCCGACGGTTACGACACTGTGCTCGGCGAGGACGGCGGCTCGCTCTCGCAGGGGCAGAAGCAGCTCCTCTGCATAACGCGACTTATGCTCTGCACGCCTCCTATGCTGATACTCGACGAGGCAACCTCGTCAATCGACACGCGAACGGAAATCAGAATTCAGAAAGCGTTTGCAAAGCTGATGCAGGGCAGGACTACTTTTATCGTTGCGCACCGCCTTGCTACCGTACGCGAGGCTGACATTATCCTTGTGATGAAAGACGGCGATATTATCGAGCAGGGTAGTCACAGCGAACTGCTTAAACAGGGCGGATTTTACTCCGAACTTTACAAATCTCAATTTCCGTCAAAATTGTAAAAACGGCGGATTTATGCGACAAATTGCTGAAAAAGAGTATATCAGTGCGCAATTTATAGCCATTTGAAATTTTTACACTTGTATAATTTTTTGTTCTTTGTTATAATTTAGTGGCTATCAATTTTGAAAGGTGATGAAAATGGAACAAACTTCGGCATGTGCTATGCGTACGAAAAAGAAAATGGCAAATGCTCTTAAAGAGATTATGAACAATACCTCTTTTGATAAGATTACTGTTTCGGACATAGCAGAAGTTTCAAAAATCCACAGGCAGACATTTTATTATCATTTTCAGGATCGCTATGAGCTTCTTGATTGGCTTATTTATCAGGAATTACTCGTGCCGCTTCTTACTAATCTGAACCTTGATAATATGTACGACAAGCTTGAAGATATGTTTACAACAATGTCTAATGACAAAAGATTCTATCAGAACGCGCTTAAAATCAGCGGCGACGATCTGACAAGATATGTCAGCGAGGTTGCAATAGAACAGTTCACCGAGGTTGTTAAGAATATCGGTAAGAGCAACGGCGTTGAGGGCGTAGACAGCGAAATAGATAGGATGACTGCGGAATTCTTCGGTTACGGCGTATCCGGCATTGTTATAAGCTGGGCAGGCAGAGGAATGAAAGAATCACCTGAGCTTATGACTCAGAGGATGCAGACTCTGTTCCGCGCGTTTACAAAGGTTGCTGTTGCAAAATATGATGATTAACAGATTTAAAAACAACTTAATATCTGTAATTAAAGAAGCACAGTTAAAGCTCGGTTATGAGAGTCACTCCATCGGGGTGAACTATACCGAGCCTTCACTTTGTCATCTGCTGAGTTGTGATAAGGGCGAAGTGAAGCAACGGCTTGCCGCTTTCTGCAAAGATAACAGCGATTTTTTCGGCGAGTTAACATTCACCGCGCGCGACGGCGGCTACCGTATTGACGTGCCGCAAAAGGGCGTTGACTACGTTCACAGTATACTTAAGGATGACGAGTTCCTCAGCGTTCTGATAAGGATGGTGCAGAAGCCGGGATGTACTGTTGACGATGTGCTGAATGTGTTTTACAGATATTCGGACGATGTGCATTTTGAAGAGGTGCAAAACGGCGAGTTTGACTTCCTCATTTACTTTGAGGACAGCGGCGTGGACGACTTCCGGTACTGCTTCCATGACGACGGCTTGCAGCTCGAGTATCACAGATTTATAAAAGAGGATTACCTCGACTTCAATTTTTAAAGGTAGTATTGAACTGCCTTTATTTTTATGCTACAATAAAAGCTGTATGAACAGGAGGGGATTTCGTGAAAGAAAAAAAGGCAAAATCCGAAAATCAGCATCCTAATAAAATCGGCATTAAGGAAGCGGCAGGCTATGCCCTCGGCGACGGCGGCAACCTGTTTGTGCTTACATATGTATCCTCGTTCTTAAAGGTGTTTTACACCGACGTGCTAAAAATCGCAACGGACAAAGTCGCAACGCTGTTCCTTGTTACAAGGCTGTGGGACGCGGTTAACGATCCGCTGTGGGGCGCCATTGTTGCAAAGCGCCCGCCCTCAAAGGGCGGCAAGTACAGACCGTACTTAAAGTGGATTGCAATTCCCGTTTCGGTTGCGCAGCTTATCTGCTTTTACGATATTTCAAAGCATACGGATAATATGCTTGTCATTATGATTTTTGCCTATGTAACATACATCACCTTCGGTATGATGTATACGGGTATTAATGTTCCGTTCGGCTCGCTTGCCTCGGTTATCACCGATGATCCTAACGGCAGAACGCTGCTCTCAACCTTCCGTGCAATAGGCGGCGGTATCGGCGGTGCGGCACCGCTTCTCCTTGCGCCGATAATTATTTATAAAAAAACTACCGACAGTGCCGGCAATCAGATAAACGTTGCAGACAGCAACGGTATGTTTTACTTTGCGCTTGCAATGTGCGTGTGTGCAGTTTTGTTTTACTTTGCGTGCTACGGCACTACAAAAGAGCGCGTTAAGTCCGACCTCGTTCCCGACGTCAACGTTAAAGACGCATACAAGGGTATGTTCAAAAGCCGCCCGTTTATTGTGCTTGCGGTAACAGGCGTGCTCATCAGCGGTCAGCTGCAGTTTGCGTCGCTGAATCAGTACCTTTACAAAAACTATTTCTGCAACACAAATCTGTCAATTCTCGGCTCAATAGCGCAGTATCTGCCGATGGCACTGATGATTCCCGTAACGCCGATTCTTGTTAAAAAATTCGGCAAAAAGGAGCTTGCAGGATTCGGCTCAATGTTCGCGGCTATCGCAGCCGTGGCGTGCTATATCATCAAGCCTGCGCCTGACAAGCCGTGGATATTTATGGTCGTGCTGTTTATCATCGGCTTCGGCTACTCGTTTGTATCAATCACAAACTGGGCTGTAGTGGCGGATGTTATCGACTATCAGTTTGTCAAAACCGGCATCAAGAGCGAAAGCACGATTTACGCAGTGTACACCTTCTGCCGCAAGCTCGGTCAGACCATTGCCGATTACGGCGGACTTATGCTGCTTGCAAAGGTCGGATACGACCCTGACGTTATGGCAAACGCAGGATTTGTAAACGGTGTTTCCGAGGGAATACTCAAGGTCTGCACCATTATCCCTGCGATTACTTACACGCTGATTTGGCTGCTTTACCGCTTCGGCTATCCGCTGACGAGAGAAAAGCTTGAACCGATTTACAAAACAGTCCGTGAGAGCAACGAAGTAAATGAAACCGAATTAAGTGAATAAGATAATAAAAGCCGCGACAGTTCCGTTTGAACTGATCGCGGCTTGTGCTATTTTGATTATTTAAGCTCTATGCTTGTGCATGGGTACTGAAGCAGGAAATGAATGTGGTTTTTTGCACAGTAGCTTGCGGTTTTGTAGAATGTTTCGTCGGTTGCATCAACATAATCTGCAATCTCCTGAATCGGTTTGTCAAGCGGAGAAAAGAAGTTATCCCAATGGACAGGTATAACAAGACCTACCTTTGTTTTAACAACGTTTTCATCAAAGAATTTCTCAACAGTTTCTTTATCCGCGTTTGCAATTCCCGCAACTCCGAGGAATGCAACATCAGCTTCAATGCCGTCGAGCTGACCCTCTATATAATTGAAGCTGGGATGAATGAGAATCTTCTGCCCTTCGTGTTCAACATAAAAGTCATATGAGCCGCCCTCTTTGTAGTCCCAAAAAGTTGCCGGCTGAACCAGCGGCTCGGTTATTTCCTCACCGATATTATCAAAAAACTTAGTCGGCTTTGAGTGAAGCGCTTTGATAACTTTGATTTTATATTTTCCGAAAGTATAGCAGCTTCCGTCCTCATAGACTTCAATTCTGTCTTTCTTAACCTTTCCGCCGATAGCAATATTTTTTACAGAGTTGGTGCCGTAGACTTTTGCACAGCATTTATTGGCAACATATGGCACATCCATAGCATGATCATGATGAGCGTGGGATACAAAAATTGCCTTGAGCCTGTTGATATTATGGTGCTCGATAAGCTCATCACATAAAGCAGTGTTGGTGCTGAATTTGCCTCCGGTAATAAAATACTTAATTGACGGTCTTGTAAAATGAGCGTCAAAAAGAATCTGATCATCGCCGTCATCAAACAGCATGGTTGTTGTTCCGAAAAAAGTTACATTAAGCATAAACACTTCTCCTTGTTTTTTGATAATTGGGTGTTATATCTAACGACTAAAAACTAATACGTAATTCCGTTAGTTGTGATGAACTTTGTTCCTGTTGCGGCAATTTTGCGCACGATGTCGAGATCGTCAACCGCCCAGGTTGCAGTATCAAGCCCTGCTTCGCGGCACTTGCGCACCATCTTGCAGTCGTTCTTGAGATTTCTCTCATCGTTGCCGTCAAAGCTGATGCCGCAGTTTTCAATCGCCTTTGCCTTTTTGATGTCGCTGTTTTTGATGTCGTAAACAAGGTAGAACATCGGCGCGTCGGTTACTTTGCGCAGGTTGACGAGATTGATAATGTCAAACGCAATATAAGTTGTGGGAACGTCGTGCTTTTTGGCGTAAAGCGGAAGCTCGTACACATAACTTGCACTGCGGTCGTACTTGATTTCAACAATAGCCTGCATGCCGTATTTTTTGCACATCTGATAGAATTCATCAAGCGTGGCAAACTTAAGATTCGGGTACTCGTCTATATTACTGCCGCTGTTGTAGGTCAGCTTCATAAGCTCATCGTAGGTGCATTTTTCGGGGTTTTTAATATCGCCCATCATGCGGTAGGTATACGGGTCGTGGTGGAGTACCCAGAAGCCGTCTTTTGTGCGGTAAATGTCACACTCCGCGCCCCAGTAATGCGCCTCTCCTGCTCTGACATACGCAGGCAAAGTGTTTTCCGGCGCCATTGCGCGGAAGCCGCGGTGCGCAATGAGCTTTAAGTCCATATCTTCAAGATCTGTGCCCTTGATTGTGCTGACAGGGTAGTCCATCGGCTGCATATATTCATGTATCCAGATTGCGCGCTCAATGCCTTTTGCAATTGCAGCTGCAGCCACAATGCCTACGGTTGTGCCTATAACTTTTTTAAGATTGCTGCCCATAATTAAACCTCGCATTTTTAGGATAATTGTCGTATACAGTTTTATTATAGAACTTTACGGCGCAAAATTCAACACTTTTGAATGTTTTTAAAAAATTGTTGAAAGTATACCTGAATTATGATATTATTGTATATAATATGTAATTTGGATATGCTGTTCTATCATTCAGATTAAAGGGGTGTCATAATGGCAAACGAACCTAAAAAATCAAAATACTTTAAGTCGGGCGACGAAAAGCCCACCTCAAAGTACAGAAGAGCTGAAGGCGAGCAGAAAAAAAGCAAATATATCAAAACCGATTCCGACCGTAATGCGGAAAAAGATAAGCGTGCAAACCAGTACGCAAACAAAACGTCTTACCGCAAAAATGCTGCTTCAACAAATCTGAGCAACAGAACTGCAGTCAGCCAGAGTAAAGCTGCCCGCAGCGAGAGCAAAAAAGCAGACGGTTCCGAAACAAAGCTCAGGAAGGATATAAAGCTTCCCAAAGAGGTTACAAGCATCGACGAACCGATTGAATCCAAGGGCAACCAGGCAAGCATTTTCACCAATGAAAAGGCTGACAGGAGCGCATATAAGCACTATAAAGAAGCTGAGGAAACTCCTGACGAAAACAGACGTGCAACTCAGCTTGTGCGTAACGGTCTTATCATCGGCGGTCTGCTGATAGTTTCAATCATAATCAACTTTATTGTGCTTAATCAGAATGGCGAAATCAAGTATCTCCCGTCATTTTTGTCTGTTGAGTTTTCCGCAATTCCGGAGTTTATAGCAACGCTTGCATTCGGACCTATTGTCGGCGTGGTAATTGTACTCGTTAAGAACGTTGTGCATATGATTCTTAATCAGCCGAGCTTTGTGTCCGAGATGTCAAACTTTATACTTGACTCACTCTTCATATTCTTCGGCGGCTGGCTCTATACACGCAGAATGTTCAACTTTAAGCCTTCGCACCCGCAGAAGATGGTTAAGGGCAAGGATTACAGAACGCGCAGAATTCTGTTTGCAGGCACTGTCGGCACTGTTATAACGACGATTGCGTCCTTCTTTACAACAAGATTCCTTGCGTATCCTCTGATTATCAGGGTTTACGGCACAAGGTACGGCTATTCCGCTGTTGAGATTCTCAGGACATACCAGATTGCCCTTAAGAATGTGCGCGCAGCGGCTCCGTTTATCGGCTGGCGTATTCCCGATATAGGCGATTCACTCACACGCGCTATTATTATTTACAACGTGCCGATTACGTTTGCAAAATTTATGTTTATCACGGTCGTTGTGGCGCTGCTTTATCCGCCGATCAGCGACTTCCTGCACTACAGAATTAAGTCGAAAAGATCAAAAAAATCAAGCCGTTCGAGTCATTCGAGCCATTCGAGTCAGTCAAGTCACTCTAAGCATTCAAACCATTCAAGTCACTCTAAGCATCACAAATAACCGATAAGGAGTTATATATGCCCGATTTTACGGTCAGCATGGCAAAACTGAATATTGCGGTCAACTGCAAGTTCGATTATACCGAAAAGTTCTGCTCGCAGTATCTCACTGACGCAAAGCCTGATTTTTCGGTTACTGTCAGTGATGACCAGATCGATGAGGAAATTGCGATTTCACCGTATAACCCGAGCAGACCGTATGCAGAAAGCATATGCGTTTACCGCGCTATTGCGGAAAAACTGCCGTATTACGACAGATGCGTTTTTCACGGCGCAGTTATCTCATACGGCGGTAAAGGTTATATTTTCACCGCCCCGAGCGGAACGGGCAAAACCACGCATATCCGCCTGTGGCACAAGTACCTTGACGGCGTTGATGTGGTTAACGGCGACAAACCTGTGCTGCATATAACCGACGACGGCGTGATTGCATACTCAACACCGTATGCCGGCAAAGAGGGCTACCAGAACGGCGGCACTGTGCCGATCAGCGGTATTTGCCTTATTGAGCAGGCGCCGGAAAACAGTATCGGGAGAATTGCTGTTGATAAATGCCTTACACGCATTATGACTCAGGTTTACAAACCTTACGATACGGTGGCAGTTGTCAGGACGCTTGATATGCTTGACAGACTGTTGCGCAATGTTCCCGTTTATCTGCTTAAATGCAATATGGAGGAAGGCGCTGTAAGGTGCTCTTTTGAAGCGATGACGGGGCTTAACTTTGACGAAAGGAAAAGGAAAAATGAAGATTAAAGACGGATTTGTAAAATGTAAGGTTGGCGATAGTTTCCTCGTTGTAACAACAGGCAATCTCGGCAAAGAGAATAATATCATGATTGAACTTAACGAAACCTCAAGCTATATCTGGGATTTCGTTGCAGACGGCATGACGGCTGAGCAGATTGCCGCCAAGCTCGTTGAGATGTACGGTATCACGCCTGAAAAAGCGAAGCAGGATACCGACAAAATCATTGGTAATATGAAAGACGCAGGAGTTTTTGAATAAACAAAAGCGCGCAAAACAGCAAAAACAGCAGCGGCGTTACGGTGGCAGAAATATAAAACAGCACCAGCCGCGCAAGGCTGCTTCCTATAAAAAACTGTGCAATATCATTGCCGCACAGTAAAGCAGTAAACAGAGTTAATTCCGCACCGAGCAGGCAGAGCAGCGGTGCGGTTTTTCTTTTTGCCCGCAGTATTTTTGCGACTGTAAGTATGACTGCCGCACACATCGCGAAAAGTGCGAAAACACACTTCTTTTCACGCATTATCAGCGTAAGCAGCATATCGTTGTTTGCGCCTATGTATATGGGCGAAATCACGCAGCCGGATTTGCCCCCCGGATCAAGGCAGAGCGTGAGCTCGGCGCCGCTTTTTAAGTCGGAGAGGGGAATCACCGTTACCCTCGTTCCTGAGAGGCTTAAACCGCGCCCGTCGGTGCTGTAAATTATCTTGCCTTTTGTGTATGCGGTTATTGCCAGATTTCTCGATTTTATTATCATACAAAGGGCGGAGCAGTCGGCATTGACAACGGTGCGCAGCGTAGTGCTTTCGCTGATTTTACAGCCTGCCGCGTCAAACCGTCTGCCGTTGGTCGCTTTCCAGTCCCGCATAACTGTGTGCGACGGCTTCGGCGACAGCCGCATATCGCCCGAAACGTGGCTTAACAGCCCTCCCGTAAGGCAGAATAACGCCGCAATTATTACAAGCCACGCAAGGTTTGAACTTCTTATTATAATCACCTCAAATGAATATATGATTTTTACAACTGATTTATTCTGTAATACTTGCATTTTTTGAATAAATATGTTATATTTAAAGTGTGATAAACTCTTGAATCAAGGTGATGTTTATGAAAAAATTCAGAAGGAGATTTTTAGCGGTTGTTATGTCCGCCGTGCTTATGCTTACAACGACTATGTCGATTGACCTCGGCATTGCGTTTGCTGCGACTTCCGGCTCTTGCGGAACCAACGCAACGTGGAGTTACAATGCAACTACCCACACGCTGACAATAAGCGGAACAGGCGCCACAAAAGACTACCGCGATACGACGAATAAAATCCTGCGCACCGAGCAGGCTCCGTGGATTGAATACAAAGCTGATATCCAGAATGTAGTTGTTGAAGAAGGTATTACCGAGATCGGCGACTATGCGTTCTTTGAGTGCACATCGCTCACAAACGTTTCGCTCCCGGGCACGCTTACAAAGCTTGATGGCTGGGGCGGCGCTGTCGGTAATGTTGACAAGACTTACGGCTGCTTCCAGGCGTGTACAGCGCTTACAACAATTACGCTGCCGAACAGTCTTACCGAGATTGAGCCTTATGTATTCAACGGCTGCAGCGCGCTCACAAGGATTGATATTCCGAATAACGTAACCAAAATCGGAAAATATGCGTTCTTTGACTGCTCTGCGCTTGAAAGAGTTGTTTTCGGCAACAGCCTTGAAGAACTTGGCGAGAACTGCTTCCGTAATGCCGGCGTTAAGAGAGTTACGTGGAACACAGTGCTTGAAGAGCTGCCTACAGGCGCATTCTTCAACTGCGGTTTTGTTGAGCTTGAACTGCCCGAAACTATCACAAGCATCGGTCAGCAGGCATTTAAGAATAATACATTCCTCAGAACGCTGACGGTTACCAATGCAAACGCTTCGTTTAACGGCAACGTCTGCGAGGGCTCAAACCAGAGCGTTACGATCAAAGGTCATTCCGGCTCGACTGCTCAGACCTTTGCTGAGCAATACAGCTACAATTTTGTATCAATCGACGCTTGCCCTCACGAGAATACTCATACCGAAAGAACTGTTGAACCTACCTGTACTGAAACAGGATTAGACGTTGTTATCTGCGACGATTGCGGCGCAACTGTAAGAGAGATTACCGTTGACGCACTCGGTCACACCTGGGGCGAGGAGCCCGTTGAGGAGGACGACCGCACTACAGAGGACGGACATATCTATAAAACTTATGTCTGCACCGTCTGCAACGCTGTCAAGACTGACGCAGTTCATCAGTACACAAGCGGCATTGACCCTGAAAATATTGACACTTCAGTAACTGATTTTGACACGTCAAATCTCGCATCGCTTATCAATACGCTGCGTAACTTCGACTGGTCAACGCTCAGCGAGGAGTCTGTTTACGTCTGGGTTGAGGGCAATTACACCAAGACCACACTCAGAGAGGCTACCTGCACGCAGTACGGCGGCGAGTACTATAAGTGCGACGTTGACGGCTGTAACAAGCGCGAACTCCGCCCGCTTATGCCGAGCCACAATGTAACAAAGTGGACTGTAACAAAGCAGGCGACCTGTACTGAAGACGGCGTCCGTACCGGCAAGTGCGTTGACTGCGGCGAAACAATTACCGAAACTATCAAGGCTACCGGTCACACTTACGATAAAGACAATCCGACCGAACAGTGGGATGAAGACGCTGACGGTCACACACATAAATTGTACATCTGTTCAACCTGCGGTACTGAGGTAGAGGAGTACGAGCACAACGAGTGGATAGACGGTTACTACTCAGCAACTTCCACAACTTACGACAACTGTCAGCTTCCCGGTGTTGAACTTGACACCTGCGACCTTTGCGGTAAAATCCGCACTGTTGAAATTCCTGCGCGCGGCGACCACGATCTTTATGAGGTTTCGCGTACAGAGCCGAACTGTACCGCAAGGGGACGTATAAATCTTGCGTGCCACAACTGCCAGTACACAACGGTTCAGTATATCGACGCACTCGGTCACGACTTTAAGCGCGATGACAGCAGAAGCACAGACGCAACCTGCGAAGAAGCGGGCTCGATATTCTACAAATGCTCACGTTGCTCGGCTTCTAAGACTGAAACTGTAGCGGCACTCGGCCACAACCCTGTTGACGGTACGTTTGTCACCGATACAGAACCGACCTGCACAAAGACGGGTACGGGTCACGGTACCTGCTCACGCTGCGAGCAAGCATATACAGCAACTATCCCTGCGCTCGGTCACGATTATCAGGATGTTGAAACCGATCTGACGAGTGAAGGCAAGCCCGGTCACGTTCTCGCTGTACCTCAATGTACAAGGTGTAACGCGCGCGAAACGGGCGAGGTTAAGCATAAAGAGTGGACAGAGGGCAACTATACCGTATCTGCCACAACTCCTGCAACCTGTACAGTCGGCGCAAACGAAATCCGCCAGTGCACAATCTGCAATACCGTCAGGAATGTTGAAATCAGTCCGGCGCTCGGTCATATGTGGGCGTATACCGGCAGCATTTCAAGCTCGGTTCTTGCCGGCGGCGCTTCGGGCGCAAGCGTGAATATCCCCGGTGTAAACCTCGATGACATTATTAATTCCGGCAGCGGCGAAGCTGTTGAAATTCCGTTCACCGGCAAGGTTACGGCGGACGGCGTAGAGTTCCGCTGTCTGCACTGCGGACGCACTACCACAAAGCATATTGCAGAGGTTAAAGCACTCTGGAGCTTTGACGTAATCGGCACTGCACCTCAGCGTACTGCGCCCGTTGTTCACAACGAGGGCGAAGAGGACGAGTATACCGAGGAAACAAACCAGACCTCATATCTTGATATGAACGGCGACGGCATAATCAACGGCAGGGATCTCGGCTATATCAAAACTCTAACTGCGCAGGAGCAGGCGGCTGCCGAAGCTGCACAGGCTGAAGAGTAAACGGCTGCAAACTGTTAACTGCATACTGCAAACTAAAACGGAGCACATTGTGCTCCGTTTTTTTACCGTTTTGTAACCTTTTTTTATTAATTAAATCTTTACTTTGCTTATAATTTATATTATTATATTTATAATAAATCACGGAGGTGGATACTATGAGTATTGCTTATAAACGTATTTTGCTTAAACTGTCGGGCGAGGTTCTCGCAGGACCTGCAGGCAAAGGCATTGATGATGAAACTGTTATAAAAATCTGCAAAAGCGTTAAGAAGGTTGCAGATATGGGCGTTGACATCGGTATTGTTGTCGGCGGCGGCAACTTCTGGCGCGGCAGAACAAGCGAGCATATGGACAGAACGAGAGCCGACCACATCGGTATGCTTGCAACTGCAATGAACTCGCTTGCACTTTGCGACGCACTTGAGCAGCTCGGCGCTGACGTTCGCGTTCAGACCGCTATTGAGATGCGCCAGATTGCAGAGCCGTATATCCGCAACAGAGCTATCCGCCATTTTGAAAAGGGCAGAATTGTTATCTTTGGCTGCGGCACCGGCTCACCGTTCTTCTCAACGGACACAGCGGCTGCGCTTCGCAGTGTTGAGATTAATGCAGACGCTCTTCTTAAAGCAACAAACGTTGACGGCGTTTACGATAAAGACCCCAACAAGTTTGACGACGCTGTTAAGTTTGACACAGTATCCTTCCAGGAGGTTATCACACGCGATCTCAAGGTTATGGATTCAACTGCATTTTCACTCTGTAAGGATAATGATATGCCGATCATCGTGTTCAATCTTGAGGATCCTGAGAATATCGGCAGAGTTGTCAGCGGTGAAAACATCGGCACAACCGTAAAAAATCAGTAATACATTTTAAGGAGTAAATTTATGGATAAAGTATTTGAAAACACAAAAAACAGAATGGAAAAATGCCTCGACTCTCTTGAAAGAGATTACGACACAATCAGAGCAGGCAGAGCAAACCCCAATATTCTCAACAACGTAATGGTTGAGTATTACGGCACACCGACACCGCTAAATCAGATGGCGGCTGTATCCGTGCCGGAGCCGAGACTCCTTGTTATTCAGCCGTGGGACGCAGGCACCCTCAAGGATATCGAAAAGGCAATTAACGTTTCAGACATCGGTATCAACCCGCAGAATGACGGCAAGGTTGTTCGTCTTTCATTCCCTCAGATGACCGAGGAGGACAGAAAGCGCCTTGTTAAAGACGTTTCAAAGCGTGCTGAGGAAGCAAAGGTTGCAGTAAGAAACATCCGCCGCGACTCAATGGACGACATCAAAAAGCTCAAGAAGAATAACGAGATTACCGAGGACGACCAGAAAGACGGCGAAAAGGAACTGCAGAAGATCACAGACGATTATATCAAGAGCGTTGATTCAATGGCAAAGAAAAAGGAAGACGAAATTCTTTCAATCTGACATTACAACGGTTTGGGCGATGCTATCATCGCCCTATAACTCTTTTTAAGGAGTACTGAAAATGGCTTTGTTTTCAAAAAAAGAAAAAGAAATCAGGACTTCGTTTGAAGTTCTGCCGACTCATCTCGGCATTATTATGGACGGCAACGGCCGCTGGGCAAAAAAGCGCGGACTGCCGCGCAGTGCCGGTCATAAGGCGGGCGCAAACGTGTTCAGGACAATATCCGACGAGTGCGCAAACCTCGGTATAAAATACGTTACCTTCTATGCGTTTTCAACAGAAAACTGGAAGCGCCCTAAGGAAGAAGTCGACGCGCTGATGCAGCTGTTTAAAGAATATCTGCTTGAAGCAAAAGCCGATATGGAAAAGGCGAAAAACAGCAAAATCGTGTTTATCGGTGAGCGCGAGGGTATCTCGCAGGAGCTGCTTGACCTTATGGACGAGGCTGAGGCTGAAACCGCTGACCACACCGGCACCACCGTTTACCTCGCTGTGAACTACGGTGGCAGGCAGGAGATTGTCAGTGCAGTCAACAAGCTGATTGCCGACGGCAAAACCGTGATTGACGAAAAGGACATCAGCGATAGCATCTACACATACCCCGAATGCGATCTGATTATACGCCCGTCGGGCGAGCAGCGGCTGTCAAACTTCCTGCTGTGGCAGGCGGCTTACAGCGAATTCTGGTACAGCGATGTGCTATGGCCGGACTTCGGCAAAAATGATTTGCACAGCGCGCTGACGGATTTTGAAAACCGCAACAGGAGATTTGGCGGATAATTATGTAGGGCGCGATGCCTACATCGCGCCGCGAATCTCGGTATTATAAGGAGACTGAAACTATGAAACAACGAGTAATCACAGCCATTGCACTGCTTGCGCTTCTCGCAGTAGTTGTATGGCAGATATACACGCCTCTGTTTATTGTGGTTGTGGCAATCTTTTCCGCAGTCGCAGCAGGCGAAATAATGAAATGTGCAAAGGTTACAAATAAGTTTTTGTTTGTTGTCGGTGTAGCGGTGGCGTTCTTCGTACCGTTTACGTCAAGCGAAAGCGTGCTTGAGCCGTTTGTGCCGACCTACACACTGATGAAGTTTATGGAAGCTGTGCCTAAATCGGCTTGCATCATCGTTGTGGTTATTGTATACTTCCTCGCAATGCTTAAGGATTACGAGCATACCAAGTTTGAGGATGTGGCAATCACCATTGTTGCAAGTCTGCTTGTGCCGGGCGGTTTTGCTATGTTCGGCGTGATGCGCGATATGACGGGCTTCGGCAACCAGATCGGTATATATCTCATTTTCTATGCGCTTATCTGCGCGCTCGGTACGGATGTCGGCGCCCAGCTCGGCGGTATGGCGTTCGGTAAAACTAAAATGTCGCCTAAAATCTCGCCTAAAAAGACGGTTGAAGGCGCAGCCTGCGGCATCATTTTCAGTCTTGTACTCAATCTGATTGCAATGCTTCTTTACAACAAATTCGGCGATTTCAGGCTCACGCCCGTGCAGTCGACAGTGCTGCTTGTTGCAGAGCCGTTCATCGCTTTTCTCAGTATGATGGGCGACCTTACCGCGTCTGTACTCAAAAGGAATTTTGACGTCAAAGACTTCGGCAAAATCTTCCCGGGTCACGGCGGCGTTATGGACAGATTTGACTCATCAATGTTCAGCCTGCCGCTTACATATGTTGTTGCACTTTTTATTGTAGGATAACGTTATGACAAAGAATATTTCACTTTTAGGTTCTACCGGCTCAATCGGCACGCAGTCGCTCGACGTCTGCCGTATGCACGGCTACGGCGTTAAGTGCCTCACAGCTTCATCAAACGTTAAGGTTATGGAGCAGCAGGTCAGGGCGTTCAGGCCCGAGCTTGTCTGCATGATGAACGAGAGCGCCGCAAAAGAGCTGAAAACTAATATTTCAGATACAGATACAAAAGTAGTCAGCGGCATGGACGGACTGATTGAGTGCGCAACATTTGACGGTGCGGACACAGTGCTCAACTCCGTTGTCGGTATGGTCGGTCTGCGCCCCACGCTTGAAGCGATTAAGGCTAAAAAGACTATCGCCCTCGCGAATAAGGAAACGCTCGTTGCAGGCGGTCATCTTGTGACCAATCTTGCAAAGGAATACGGCGTGGATATTCTTCCTGTTGACAGCGAGCACTCGGCGATATTCCAGTCGCTGCAGGGCTGCCCTGAAAAAAAGGCGGTTAAAAAGATTATCCTCACCGCATCCGGCGGTCCGTTTTTCGGCAAAACGGCAGACGAGCTTGAAAATGTCACCGCTGCCGACGCGCTCAAACACCCCAACTGGGATATGGGCGCAAAAATCACCATTGACTCGGCTACAATGATGAACAAGGGGCTTGAGTTTATTGAGGCGAAGTGGCTGTTTGATATGAAGAACGAGGATATTGAAATCGTCGTTCATCGCGAGTCGGTTATTCACTCGGCGATTGTGTATCAGGACAATTCGATGATTGCTCAGCTCGGCGTGCCGGATATGCGCATACCGATTCAGTACGCGCTGACGTACCCCGACAGAAAGCCGAGCCCCGTTAAGGAGCTTTCGCTTGCTGATTACGGCAAGCTGACTTTCTTCGAGCCGGATTACGACACGTTCAAATGCATTGACGTATGCAGAAATGCCATCGAGCTCGGCGGACTTCATCCCGCTGCGGCAAACGGCGCAAACGAGGAAAGCAACAGATTATTCCTTGAAGGTAAAATTAAGTTCGGCGATATTGCATATCTTAATAACGAGGCGATGAAAAACGCCCCGGAAGTCAGTGACTTCACCTTGCAGGATGTCCTTGATACGGACAAAGCTGCAAGAGATTATGTTTTGGAGACGGTTAAGTGTTAGCAAACATCTGGAATACGGCATACCCGATTATCATTGCAATTTTGTTTTTTGAACTCATCATCGTGATTCACGAGGGCGGTCACTTTGTCGCTGCGCGGCTTTGCGGTGTTAAGGTCAACGAGTTTGCAATCGGTATGGGGCCGAAGATTTTTCAGTTTAAAAAGGGAGATACCACATACAGCCTGCGGCTTATTCTGTTCGGCGGCTTCTGCGCTATGGAGGGCGAGGACGAGGACAGCGACGACGAGTGCGCCTTTTCAAACAAAAAGGTAATTCAGCGCATATTCATTGTTGTTGCCGGTGCGGTTATGAACCTGATTTTAGGTCTTGTGATTACGGCGATTATTGTCGGCTCTCAAAACCTTGTGGGCACTGCTACGGTTGCAAAGTTTGACAAGGATGCTGTCAGCTCGCAGACCTTGCAGGCAGGCGACAGAATCAAAAGCATTGACGGTATGCGTGTGTACTCCGCAACCGACGTTACAACGGGGCTTACCCGCAGCGCGGACGACACACTCGATATGGTTGTTGTGCGCAAAGGTAAAGAGAAAAAGCTTGAGGTTAAATTTGATACCGAAAAGTACGAGGGCAGGCAGTACATCAAGATGGACTTCTGGCTCCTCGGCGAAAAAAAGACTGTCGGCAACGTTGTTAAAGAAACCGTTATGCAGTGGATGTCATACGCACGCATGGTGTTCCTGTCAGTTCACGATTTAATAACCGGCACTTACGGTATGTCTGAGCTCAGCGGACCTGTCGGCGCAGTCGGTATCGTGTCAAAAGCGGTCAAGTTCGGCGGCACGTCGGTGCTGCGTATAATGGCGCTGCTCACAATAAACGTCGGACTGTTCAACCTTTTCCCGATTCCCGCACTCGACGGCTGGCGGCTGTTCCTGCTCATATTCGAGGGCATCTTCCGCAAAAAGCTGCCGTCAAAATGGGAGTGGGCAATCAACGGCGCAGGGCTTATCCTGCTACTCGGCTTTATGACGATAATAACATTTTCTGATGTTTCAAAACTTATTCACTAGATAAATTGAGAATTGAGAGTTGAGAATTGAGAATTTTGGGTGGACTTCGTCCACACCTATCAGAATATGAGGTGTTATGGACAATATTATTGAGGATAAAACTCTGGCATTTGCAAATAGAATAGTTAACTTGTACAAGTTCCTTGTAACTGAAAAAGGAGAATACATTATTTCAAAGCAAATAATGAGATCGGGTACAAGTGTTGGAGCAAATGTTGCAGAAGCACAAGAAGCGCAATCGAGGAATGATTTTTGTTCTAAAATGAGTATCGCTTTAAAAGAAACTAATGAAACTAAGTACTGGTTAAAAGTATTGCTGAACGGAGAATACATTACTAATGAGCAGTTTAATTCAGTTTTTGACGATGCGTGTGAATTACATAAAATCATTTCAAGTATTATACTATCGACAAAGGATAGTACTAATTAATTATCGGGTGCGGGAGATTCCCCTGTGAGGGGAAATGGCACCGCAGGTGACAAAAGGGTGAGGCGACCGCTCCAAGGTTCCCGCCCACAATTCTCCACTCTCCATTCTCAATTCTCAATTAGGCAAAGGAGTAAAATATGACACGCAAAGTAAAATTAGGCAATACGTATTTAGGCGGCGGTGAGCCTGTACTTGTGCAGAGTATGCTCAATATCCCTGCATCTGATATTGACGGCAGCGTTAAGCAGGCTGTCGAGCTTGAAAAGGCAGGCTGTCAGGTTATCCGCTTTGCCGTTCCCGATGAGGCGGCGCTCGCACTTGTTGAACCGATCAAGAACGCTGTCAGCGTTCCGCTTGTTGCCGATATTCATTTTGATTATAAGCTCGCTCTCGGTGCTGCCGAGCGCGGTATAGATAAAATCCGCATCAACCCCGGCAATATCGGGGCGGAGGATAGGGTTAAGGCTGTTGCCGATATCTGCAATCAGAAGCAGATTCCTATCCGCATCGGTGTTAACTCAGGCTCGCTTGAAAAGGAAATTCTTGCAAAGTACGGCTCACCGACTCCCGAAGCTATGGTTGAAAGCGCAATGTATCACGCGTCGCTGCTTGAAAAGTTTGACTTCAACGACATCGTGATTTCCATCAAATCATCAAACGTAAACACAATGATCAAGGCGTACGAGCTCGCTCACGAGCGCTGCGATTATCCGCTCCACCTCGGCGTTACAGAGGCAGGCACCGAGCGTATGGGCATAATCAAGTCGGCAGTCGGTATCGGCTCGCTCCTCACCCACGGTATCGGCGACACAATCCGCGTCAGCCTTACCGATAATCCTGTCAAAGAGGTTTATGCCGCGTTTGATATTCTCAAGGCAATCGGTATGAAAACCGACACGCCTTACCTCATTTCCTGCCCGACCTGCGGCAGAACGAAGATTGACCTTGTAGGTCTTGCAAATCAGGTTGAAGAGCGCCTGCGCGACGTCAAAAAGCCTATCAAGGTTGCGGTTATGGGCTGCATAGTTAACGGCCCCGGCGAAGCAAGGGAAGCCGACGTAGGCATCGCAGGCGGCGACGGCTGCGGACTCATCTTCAAAAAAGGTGAGATTCTCCGCAAGGTTGACGAGGACAAGCTCCTCGACGAATTAATGAAAGAGATTGACAAATTATAATGAACGAATTTTACAACTTTTTTTCAAATTACATAGATAAAGACGACCTGTCTGAAGTCGGCTTCGGCGAGATTACGCGCCTTGTTCTCTACCGTGACGACAGACGCGCGCTGATCGAGATTGTCAATCAGAAGCTGCTGAGTTCGGAACTGATTGACCGCGTGCAGAAATCTATTGCAAACGGACTTCAGCTTAACAAAATCGACTTTAAGGTAAAGTACCCCAAAAGTCTGTTTAAGGTCGAGGATATAGAAAAAATACTGTCTCCCGTGCGGCTGCAGAATCAGATGATCAATGGATTCTTTGACAGCGCAGAGGCTGAGGTTGAGGACAACACGCTCACCGTATTCCTCAAAAACGGCGGCAAGGATATCCTTGAAAAACAGGGGATAGACAAAGCGATTTCACAGCATATTTACGACGCGTTTGATATCGACCTTGACGTTGTGTTTATGGAGGTGCAGACCTTCGACGTAGAAAAGGCTGTAAAGGACGCTTTTGAGCAGCAGCGCGAAAAGGAGAAGGCTGAAAAAGAGGAGAAGGAAAAGAATGCTGTTCACACAATCCTCTCCGGCACGCCGCTCTATGCAGACACACGCAAGGTGGTTTTCGGTCGCAATATCCGCGAGCTGCCAAAGCCGATTGCCGATGTTAAGTACGACGACGGCGTTATCACCGTCTGGGGCGATATTCTCAAAAGCGAGTGCCGCGACACAAAGCGCGGCGACTCAAAGATTCTGACCTTTGATATTTCGGACTACACCTCGTCAATCACAGTTAAGATTTTTGACCGCAACGATGTTGTTGCGCCGATACTCAAAACTATCGAGAGCGGCGGCACGCTGATTATAAACGGCACATATCAGTTTGACAAATTCTCAAACGAATCCGTCCTGCGCCCTAACTCAATCGAAAAGGTGCAGAAGGCGGAGAAGATGGACACCGCCGAGGAAAAGCGCGTGGAGCTCCACTTGCATACCACTATGTCCGATATGGACGGTATGACTGCGCCGAAAGAACTCGTTAAGCGCGCTGCAAAGTGGGGGCACAAGGCGATTGCCGTTACAGACCACGGCGTTGTTCAGGCGCTGCCCGAGGCGTATTCAGCCGCAAAGGCAAACGGCATTAAGCTGATTCTCGGTATGGAGGGCTACCTCGTTGACGACAGCCTCTATCCCGATTTTATGGATATGAAGCTCAAGGATTTCCGCCGTCATCATATTATTCTGCTTGTTAAAGAGGATAACTCGTTTGACGACTCGATTCCCAAGGAGGAGCGCCGCTACGGCAGGAAGAATCTTTACGAGATGATTTCGCACTCAAATGTAAAGACATTTAAGTCGCGTCCGCTTATCCCCAAGTCTATGCTTGCCAAAAAGCGCGACGGAATTATTATCGGCTCCGCCTGCGAGCAGGGCGAGATTATTCAGGCGATTCTCCGCGGCGAGAGCGATGAAGAGCTGCTTAAGCTTGCCGCTTTTTACGATTATCTTGAAATTCAGCCGAACGGCAACAACGCATTTATGCTCCGTTCGGAACGCGATATACATCAGAACATCAACAGCGAGGACGACCTTATAAACATTAACAAAAAGGTCGTTGAGCTTGCGGACACGCTCGGCAAGCCCGTTGTTGCTACCGGCGACGTTCACTTTATTGACGAAAAGGACTCCAAGTTCCGCGCAATTCTTATGGCTTCAAAGGGCTTTGAGGATGCGGACGACCAGGCGCCGCTCTACTTCAAAACAACTGACGAAATGCTCGAGGATTTTGCCTGGGCAGGCGACAGGGCAAAGGAATTTGTCATCGACAATCCAAACAAAATTGCCGATATGATCTGGGACAATATTCCTCCCATTCCGCCCGGACAGTTTGCACCGCACATCGACGGAGCGGACGACGAGCTTACGGAAAAATGCTGGGGCATGGCGAAGGAGCTTTACGGCGACCCTGTGCCCGAATACATCGCGGCGCGCCTTGAAAGGGAACTTAACTGTATTATCTCAAACGGCTACGGCGTGCTGTACGTTATTGCAAAACGACTTGTTGAGGAGAGTGAGCGCAACGGCTATCTTGTTGGCTCGCGTGGTTCTGTAGGTTCCTCGCTTGCCGCTCACTTCGGCGGTATTTCCGAGGTTAACCCCCTCGCACCGCACTACTACTGCAAAAAGTGCAAGCACTCTGAATTCTTCCTCAACGGCGAATACGGCTCGGGCTTTGACCTGCCGGTCAAGAACTGCCCCGAGTGCGGCGAGCCTATGAAGCGCGACGGCCACGAAATCCCGTTTGAAACCTTCCTCGGCTTCAACGGCGACAAGGAGCCCGATATCGACCTTAACTTCTCGGGCGAATACCAGTCGCGCTCGCATAAATTCACCGAAGAACTGTTCGGTAAAGAATACGTGTTCAAAGCCGGCACAATGGCAACCGTTGCGGACAAAACCGCTTACGGCTACGTTGTTAAATACCTTGAGGAGCGCGACCTTCTTGCAGTAACACCGAAGGCGGAGATTGACCGCCTGACTGTCGGCTGTACCGGCATCAAGCGCACCACAGGTCAGCACCCGGGCGGCATGGTAGTTGTGCCCGACGAGTACACGGTTGAGGATTTTACGCCTATCCAGTACCCGTCGAATGATGAAAAGAAGGGCACTTACACCACGCACTTCGACTTCAAGAACTCATTGCACGATACACTGCTTAAACTCGACGAACTCGGTCATGATAATCCGACATTGTACAAGTATCTCGAGGACTCAACCGGCGTTCCCGTTATGGACGTTGATTTGTCCGACCCGAATCTGTACAAGCTCATAACTTCCACCGAGCCGATCGGCGTTAATCCCGAGGATATCGATTGCGAAACCGGCACCCTTGCCATCCCCGAAATGGGCACGCCGTTTGTTATCGGTATGCTCACCGAGGCGCAGCCCAAAACCTTTGCCGATTTGCTTCAGATTTCAGGTCTGTCGCACGGTACTGACGTGTGGCTCGGCAATGCGCAGGAGCTTATCCACAACGGCATCTGCGATATCTCAAACGTTATTGGCTGCCGTGACGATATTATGACTCACCTCATCCACGTTGCGGAAAAGTACGAGCGCGAAACGGGCGAGGAGTCGCCGCTGTCAAAGATGGACTGCTTCAAGATTATGGAGTACACCCGTAAGGGTAAGGCTCCAAAGGAGCTGCCGCCCTTTGAGGACGCGATGAAAAAAATCGGCGTTGAGCAGTGGTACATAGATTCCTGCTACAAGATTAAATATATGTTCCCCAAGGCGCACGCCGCGGCTTACGTTATCGCCGCACTGCGTATTGCGTGGTACAAGATATATTATCCGATTCATTTTTATGCGGCTTACTTCACCGTGCGCGGCGGCGCGATTGACGCCGTTGCGGCAGTGCAGGGCAAGGACGCTGTAAAGGCGAAAATGGAGGAGTACAAAAACAAAAAGAACCACGGCATTGAGGTTACGCAGAAAGAGGAGGACACCTATGTTGTCAACCAGATTGTAATTGAAATGCTTGCGCGCGGCTTTGAGTTTTTGCCCGTTGATCTGTACAAATCCGACTGGCGCGTATACAAGATTGAGGACGGTAAGATAAGGCTTCCGTTCTCGGCAGTTGACGGAATCGGCGGCAAGGCTGCAATCGCTATAACAGAAGCGGTTGAGAGGAATCCGGAGGGCTTTATCGCTTCCGACGACCTTGCAAACGAGCCCGGCGTCGGCAAGTCGGTTGTTGACGCACTGCGTGGCGCAGGCGCGCTCGGCGATTTGCCTGAATCAAAGCAGATATCATTATTTGGTTTCTAAATAGTTACGGGTTACGAATACGAGTGACGAGTTTAGGGCGGACTTTGTCCGCACCTATAATATAAAAATTTATTATTGACAATAGCACTTTATTGTGTTAGCATATTAGCACGCTAAAGTGAAAAGAGTGAAAACTATGAAAAAATATTCCAAAATTACACCTGAAGGCAGCCGCGATTACCTCTTTGAAGAGTGCGACGACCGCCGCAAGGTTGAGCGCACGCTCGCTGACCTTTTTAAAGAGAATGATTACCGCAAGGTGATTACGCCTTCGATTGAATTCTTTGATGTTTTCGAGAGCGACAACACAGGTATCTCGCCTGACGAGATGTTTAAGCTCACCGACTCAAAGGGCAGGACTACTGTGCTCCGTCCCGACAACACAATGCCTATTGCGCGTATGGTTGCAACACGCCTCGGCGGTGAGAATCTGCCCGTGCGCCTTTACTACAACCAGAACGTGTTTGTGCGCGGCAGGGATCTCTACGGCGTGCCGAACGAGATTGCGCAGAGCGGCGTTGAGCTTATCGGCGACGGCTCTATGCAGGCTGACATTGAGGTTATCACAATGGCGGCGCAGAGCCTTAAACGCTGTGACTTCAATTCGTTTAAAATCGAGATCGGCAACGCGGCTTTCTTCGGAGCAATCCTTGCGAATATGGACGTTGACGGCGAGACGAAGAAGAATATCTGCAAGCTGATTGAGAGCAAGAACTATGCAGCTCTCGGCGATTTGCTCGACTCGCTCGGCGACTCGGCTGAAACGAGGATTATCCGCAGGCTTCCGCGACTTTTCGGCGGTGCAGAGGTTATTGATGAAGCTAAAAAGCTTTATACTGACACTGCCGCTTCGGCTGCGCTTGACTACCTCAAAAGCTTATACGATGAGCTTTGCGGCGCAGGTCTTGGCGACAGTATTATGCTCGACCTCGGTCTTGTCAACCGCTCAAATTACTACACCGGCGTAATTTTCCACGGCTATGCTCAGGGCAGCGGAATGACAGTGCTTTCGGGCGGCAGGTACGACAATCTGCTCGGCGAATTCGGGCTCGACGCACCGGCTATCGGCTTTGCTGTTGAGGTCTCCGCACTTTGCGAAGCGATGCGCGAGGTTATCAACGTTGAGCGCCCGATAAGAATTGCGCTGACTAAAGGCAGGCTCGAAAAAAGCTCGGTAAAGCTCTTCAAAACAATGGGGCTTGATACTGCTGAACTTGAAAACAAGGGCAGACGTCTGATTCTCCCTGTTGATAAATACGAGGCGGTGCTTTCAAAAGCGCCGGACGTTATAACTTACGTTGAGCACGGCGTTTGCGATATCGGCATCGTCGGCAAGGATACTATCGTTGAGCACGGCTCGTCATTCTATGAAGTGCTTGACCTCGGCATCGGCAAGTGCCGTTTTGCGCTGGCTTGCCCTAAGGGAACAGACTTCTTCTCAGGCTACAAGCGCAAGGTTGTTGCATCAAAGTATCCTAAGGTTGCAAAGGAGTTCTTTGAATCAAAGGGTATGGATGTTGCAATAATTAAGATTGAAGGCAGTGTGGAGCTTGCACCGCTTCTCGGTCTGGCGGACGGCATTATTGATATTGTCGAAACCGGCTCGACTTTAAAAGAAAACGGACTTGAAGTAGTTGAGGAAATCCTGCCGATTTCGGCAAGGGTAATCGTTAATATGGCTTCTATGAAACTGCGCAAGGCAGAGATCGAGGCATTTCTTAACGACCTCGAGCTTGCTGCTCAGGTATAATGACGGAGGATTAATATATGAAAATCACTAAAGCAAACGGCAAAGCCGAGTACGCTGTGCTGGAAAATCTTAAAAAGCGTTCAGGCGAAACCGACCAGAGAATTGTTGATATCGTCACAAACATCATTAAAGAGGTTAAGGAAAACGGCGACGAAGCGGTTAAGGAATACACCGTCCGTTTTGACGGCGGGCTCCCGAAAAAGTCTGTTATCGAAAAGGACGAGCTGTACACATACCTCAGCGAAGTTGACGATGATTTTAAGGACGCGCTTATCAGAGCAAAAAAGAATATCAAGCGCTTCCACGGCAGGCAGTCGCAGCAGTCGTTTATGACTACTGACGAAAGCGGTGTAATGATGGGTCAGCGCGTTCGCGGACTCAACAGGGTTGGTATCTACGTTCCGGGCGGCACGGCGGCTTATCCGTCATCTGTGCTTATGAACGCAATCCCTGCAAGGCTTGCCGGTGTTAACGAGATTATTATGGTTACACCTCCTGCAAAGAACGGCAATCCAGATCCTAACATTATGGCGGCTGCGGCTATCGCCGGCGTTGACCGCGTATTTATGGTAGGCGGCGCGCAGGCTGTTGCGGCGCTCGCTTACGGCACTGATAAAATACCGAAGGTTGACAAGATTGTCGGCCCCGGCAACATTTTTGTGGCAACTGCAAAACGCCTGCTTTACGGCGTTGTGGATATTGATATGGTTGCAGGTCCGAGCGAAATTCTTATTGTTGCGGACAAAACGGCTGATCCGTCTTTCCTCGCGGCAGACCTTATGAGCCAGGCGGAGCATGACAAGCTCGCCTCCGCAATTCTGCTTACCACCTCAACCGATATTGCAAAGCAGACGCTGCATGAGATTGAAAAGCAGATTAAGAAGCTTGAGCGTGCTGAGATTATTCAGGCTTCGCTCGACAATTACGGCGAAATAATTGTGTGCGAAAACCTCGACCAGGCGCTGCGTTTTGCAAACGAGCTTGCGCCCGAGCACCTTGAGCTGTGCATCAGCGAGCCGATCAAATACATCGGCAAGGTTGAGAATGCAGGCTCGGTATTCCTCGGCAACTGGTCACCCGAGCCGCTCGGCGATTACTACGCAGGTCCGAACCACGTTCTGCCGACTTCGGGTACGGCAAAGTTTTTCTCGCCGCTGTCAGTTGAGAGCTTCACAAAGAAAACACAGTTCATTTACTACACCTGTTCCGAGCTTCGCAACGCAAAGGATGACATCATCACTCTTGCCGAGAGCGAAGGCTTAACAGCGCACGCTAATTCAATAAAAGTCAGATTTGAATAAAATAACCTATTTGCCTTCCCCCTCGGGGGAAGGTGGCTGCACGCAGTGCAGACGGATGAGGGGATGAATAACTATGAGAAACGCAACTGTTGAAAGAAATACTAAGGAAACACAGATCAAGATTTCGCTCTGCCTTGACGGCGGCGATGTGAACGTCAGCACAGGCATCGGCTTTTTTGACCATATGCTCACTGCATTCGGCGTGCACGGCGGCTTCGGTCTTGACGTGGACGTTAAGGGCGACCTTGAGGTTGACACTCACCACACTGCCGAGGACACCGGCATCGTGCTCGGTCAGGCATTCAAAAAGGCGCTCGGCGACAAGGGCGGCATTCAGCGCTACGGCAGCTTTGCAGTGCCGATGGACGAAAGCCTTGCAAAGGCTATTCTTGATATATCAAACCGTCCGTTTCTGGTGTTTAACGCAAAGTTTGAGCAGGAGCTCTGCGGCGATTATGAAACCGCAGTGACAGAGGAATTCTGGCGTGCATTTGCAGAGAATGCAGGCATCACGCTCCACATTGAAGTACCTTACGGCACAAATGCTCACCACCAGATTGAAGCGATTTTCAAGGCAGTGGCGCACGCTCTCAGAATTGCCGTTACGCCAAATACAGACGGCGAAGTTCTCTCCACAAAAGGAGTACTGTAATGATAATTTTTCCCGCAATTGATATAATCGACGGCAAGCCTGTGCGCCTTTTTAAGGGCGATTTTTCCACCGCGGAGCAGGTTGCTGACGATGCACTGCAGACGGCAGAGAGCTTTGTTAAAGCAGGCGCCGAGTGGATTCATATGGTTGACCTTGACGGCTCTGTGCAGAAGAAGCGCGTGAACAGCAGCACCTTTGTTGACGTTGCAAATCAGACCTCGCTCAAGGTTGAAATCGGCGGCGGCATACGCACAATGCAGGATATCTGCTACTACGCTGACCGCGGCATCAGCAGGGTTATACTCGGCTCTGTTGCGCTCAAAAATCCCGAGCTTGTTCGCGAGGCGGTTAAGGAATTCGGCGATTTAATTGCTGTCGGCATTGACGCCAAGAACGGCTTTGTCGCAACCGAGGGCTGGACGGAAGGCTCGTCAACTCACTTCATCGACCTTGCAAAGCAGATGGAGGATATGGGCGTTACCACGATTATCTACACCGACATTTCAAAGGACGGCACGCTGTCCGGACCTAACGTCTCACAGCTCACTGAGCTTAACGGCGCTGTGTCGTGCGACATCACCGCGTCCGGCGGCGTTACCAATATAGGCGACATTATCACCCTTCGCGACAATGGGCTTTACGGCGCAATCTGCGGCAAGTCGATTTACAAGGGAACACTTGATTTGAAAGAGGCAATCGAAGTATGCAAATAGATCTGGACAAGTATTTTGTAAAAGGCGAGCTTATCCCTGCAATCGTGCAGGAGGACTCAACGGGCGAGGTGCTTATGCTCGCTTATATGAACAAAGAGTCGCTGCAAAAAACGCTCGAAACGGGCTACACGTGGTTCTGGTCGCGCTCGCGTCAGGAGCTCTGGAACAAGGGCGCAACGTCAGGTCATCTGCAAAAGGTGGTTGACATAAAGGGT
The DNA here is from genome assembly GCA_964480285.1 of uncultured Bacteroides sp. Classification (GTDB taxonomy): domain Bacteria; phylum Bacillota; class Clostridia; order Oscillospirales; family Acutalibacteraceae; genus Eubacterium_R. The sequence goes on along the minus strand of CAYZPT010000005.1, from coordinate 2,759 downwards.
GACTGCGACGACGACACGCTGCTTGTGAGGGTTATCCAGACCGGCGCCGCGTGCCATACGGGAAATCACAGCTGCTTTTTTAAAAATATTAATTAATTGAGAATTGAGAATAGAGAATTGAGAATTAAGGGTGCTGCGCACGGCGTTAATTATATTATTGGGCGTGGGCAACGCCCACCCAAAATTCTCCACTCTCCATTTTCCATTCTCCATTCTTAATCGGAGATTATATATGGATTACATCAGAAACGATTACGAAACCATCCTTGCACGCCGCGAGGCGAAGGAGGAAGGCTCGTACACCTGCTATCTGTTTGAGCAGGGACTTGATAAGATTTTGAAGAAGGTTGGCGAGGAGTCAACTGAAATGGTTATTGCCGCTAAAAACGGCGTTAAGGACGAAACTGTCGGCGAAATCTGCGACCTCATCTATCACACGCTTGTGATGATGGCAAACGAGGGCATCACCATCGAGGACGTCGAGGCGGTTCTTGCACAGCGCGCTGAAAAGGCAGGCAATTTGAAGAAGTTCCACAAGGTAGACAAGAATTCATAATGGCACATAAAAAATGGGTAGTTCGCCGTGCGGACAAGGCTCGCGCTACGGCGATCAGCGAAAAATTTAATATAGACCCATTGATAGCATATATGCTCACCGCAAGGGGGATTGACGACGATATCACAGTGTCCAAATTCCTCTCCGATTCTTACGAAACGGTGTCGCCCTACAAGTTTGCCGATATGGAGGAAGCGGCGTTCACAATCGGCGACGCTATCGACTACGGCGAAAAAATCTGTATTTACGGCGACTATGACTGCGACGGCGTCACATCGACTGCTCTGCTTCTCTCGTTCTTAAAGAGCGAGGGCGCGGATGTTTTTGCCTATATTCCGGACAGAGAATGCGAGGGCTACGGTCTTAATAAAGATGCGATTGATGTTATACGCAAAGAGGGCGCAAACCTGATTGTCACAGTCGATAACGGTATCAGCGCGATCGACGAGGCGGAGTATATCTATTCTCTCGGTATGCGCCTTGTTATCACAGACCACCACCAGCTTGGCGACGCTCTTCCTCGCGCGGAGGCTGTTGTAAATCCTCACCGCGAGGATAACGATCTCGACTTTCGCGAGTACTGCGGAGTCGGCGTTGCGTTCAAGCTCATCTGCGCCATAAGCGAGGGCAATATTTCCGCTCTTGTTGACAAATATATCGACCTTGTTGCAATCGGCACAATTGCCGATGTTGTGCCGCTCCACGGCGAAAACAGGTCGTTTGTCAAGCAGGGGTTAAACAAGATTAACCATGACCCCAGACCTGCGCTCGTGCCTTTCCGCAATACGTCGGACAAGGAGTTTTCTTCAAACGATATTGCCTTTCAGCTCTGCCCGCGTATTAACGCAATGGGCAGAATGGGCAACGCTATGGACGCGGTGGAATTCTTGATTTGCGATGACCCCGCCAAGTGCAAACGCAAATATGCCGAGCTTTCCGAGCAGAACGCAAAAAGGCAGACGGTAGAAAAGGATATTCTTTTCTCCATTGAACAGCAGATTAAGGGCAACCCCTCGCTCGTTGCCGAACGTGTTATCGTTATCGCAGGCAAGGGCTACCACCACGGCGTTATCGGCATTGTGGCAAGCCATATCCTTGAGCGTTACGGCAAGCCGACTTTCATAATCGGTATTGACGATGAGGGTATTGCGCGCGGCTCTGCACGTTCGGTTGACGGTTTTAATATCTACAACGCGATCAATGCCTGCAGCGATGATTTAATCAAGTTCGGCGGTCATCCGCTTGCAGCAGGTATTACGCTGACCAAGGATAATATCGACCTGTTCAGGCAGCATATTAATGAGTATGCATATAAGAATTATGCTGTTATGCCTGCGCAGGAGCTTGTGATAGACTGCAAGCTGTCACCGCATTATATCAATCTCGATCTGGTTGACAATATCTCTGCACTTGAACCCTACGGAGCAGAGAATCCGAGTCCCGTTTTCGGCATATATAAAATGAAAATAACGGCGCTCACTCCGCTTTCGGACGGCAAGCACACACGCCTTGAGCTTGAAAAAAAAGGTAAGCGTATTAAGGTTGTCAAGTTTTCATCCTCGCCCGAATCGCTGCCGTTTGACGTGGGTGACACTGTCAATGTTGCAGTCCGCGTTTCAAAAAATCTGTTCAACGGCAAAATGTATCTGTCCGTTCAGGCGGTTGACATCGCGCTTTACGGAATAGACGACAACAAGTATTTTAAAGAAAAAAACGATTACGAATTATATAAAATCAAGGGTATTGCATCCGAATCGCTTTACCCTGACAGAAATGTCTGCGCCGCGGTATATAAGTTCCTGCGCGCAAACGGCGGATTTGATTATTCGATTGATGATCTGTATTTCCGCCTGCAGAATGAGTTAACCTACGGTCAGCTTGTTCACGCGATAAGGGCGTTCAGGCAGGCAGATCTGATTACGTTTAACGGCAAATTTGTTATCAACAGCAATACCGGCAAGGTTGACCTTGAAAACACGTCGGTTTTAACAACCCTGAAGGGAAGAATCACAAGTGGCAAATGAAGTAAGGACAGAGGAATATAACGACCGATTTGACGAATTTTTTGAGCAGGTCAAAAAGAATTCCTACTACGACAGTGAAAAAATTGAAAAGGCTTATAACATCGCCCGCGACGCTCACAAGGATCAGCGCCGCCGCAGCGGCGAGCCGTACATTATGCACCCCGTTGCAGTTGCCAGAA
>CAYZPT010000004.1:0-34663 GCA_964480285.1 uncultured Bacteroides sp. | reverse complement strand
GTCACCGAGCGACTGCATAGCCTTGCCGATGTTTCCTCCCCAGACCTCAACTGCATTCAGTGCATCTGGATAATCAACATCGGGCATTTTTTCGCATATATACTCCGCGCCCTGCGGTGCGTCAACACCCTCAAGCGACAGCACAACACTGCGTGACAGTACAGTTTCAAGAAGCGCTGATTTGTTATTCACGGTCAGGATAAAAACTGCGTACGTTGGCGGCTCTTCAAGAATTTTAAGTATAGCATTCTGGGCACTTTCACTCATACACTGGCAGTTGCCGAGTATATAAATCTTGTACTGCGCCTCGTTAGGACTGATAAAAACGTCCTCCTTAACCTCGCGTACAACATCAACGTGGAACGATCGTGCGCCTCCGGTTGCCGAATACTCATACAGATCAGGATGATAGCCCTTCATCGCCTTGTGACACTGCGCACACTCGTGACAAGGCTTTTCCCCGTCGCTGCGGCAGAAAAGTGCAAGCGCAATCTCCTTAGCGAAGGTACGTTTGCCCAAACCTTCATCGCCCTCGATAACAATCGCATGCGGAAGCCTTTCGGACTCGGCGAGATATGCAATCTGTTCTTTTACTTTTGCATTACCGATAAAATCAAACTTCATACGTCAATTAAAACTTACGAAAATCCTCTACATCAAGTGTAAACGCAACTGCGCCGTTCTCCTCTACATCAATCTCCTGATTGAGCAGTGAGCCGGCAAGCGTGCTTTTAACTCCGGTTTTCTTTACAGTGCGTTTTTTAACATTTTCTTTAAGAATACTGTAGAGTTTTTCTACCTTATCTTCCTCACAGCCAAAAAATACCGCCGTGTGCCCGTCCACAAGGAACTGACCTGTTGTAGCAATTTTTGTTGCGGAATAGCCGTCGCGTGCAGTGGCTGCGAGAACTTTATCAACATCCGAATTGGATATTATTGTTATAACTAATTTCATTAAATCACTCTCTTAATTATAGTTTTTCTTCACCAAATCATTACAAGAATAAGTATACTTTATTTTAAGTCAAAAGTCTATTAATTTTGCTATATTTTACAAATTGGAAATAATTGCATTACTGATTGTATAATTAAATCACGGATGCAAGCGCAACAATTACCGGCATTGTAACTACGGAAAAAACGCTTGTCTGCCCAACAAGTTCAGACGGGAGAGCGGTATCGTTATCATATTTAGCAGCATACATTGCCGTGTTTGTTGCAATGGGTGCAGATGCAGAAATTGTAAGCGCAGTGCGCATAGTACCCTCAACACCAATCAGTTTAAACACAAACATCATAGTAACAGGGATAACTATAAGCCGCAAAAACGAAACGAAGTATATTTCCTTTTTGGCAAAGATGTTTTTAAAGTTGCAGTTTGCAAAAAATGTACCGAACACAATCATCGCCATCGGTGAATTACACGCGGCAACTCTGCTCATTGCGTCTGACAAAAAGTCCGGAAGCGCAACGCCTGCAAAAAACAGCGGCATACCGATAATTACACTGATTGAACCAGGATTCAGGATAAGATTTTTGACATTGATTTTTGCCTTGCCACCCGAAATCTGATTGATTCCGTATGTAAACGCAAACACATTAAACACAGCGACATAGCAGGACGAGTAGAAGATGCCCTCCTTGCCTACCACACTTTCGGCAAGCGGAAGCGCAAGAAACGCTGCATTACTGAAGGTGGTAGCATAGTGATAAATGCCTCTTTCCATCTTCGGTCGCTTACGAAAAGTCAGCGCAGATATACCGATACCGAGCAAATGCGTAAGCACAGCAAGTACGAACGCAAGTCCCAAGCCTTTTATATGCTCGGGAGTGCGCTCCATTGACAAAAAAGAATTCACAATGGAAATCGGCAGAATTATATTAAACAGCAGATCGACAAGCCTTTTGCCGTCCGCCTGAACAAATATCTTAGTTTTATCCGCCGCAAATCCGAGACCTGCAATCAGATACAGAATTAACACCTGAACTGCGACGGTGTACAAATTTCTTAAAAAATCACTGAACATATTTAACGATTCTGAATTTTAACGTAAATGAAAATACGGAAGTAAATAAAACAACAACAGCAAAAACATTATCGTAATCAAAAAAGCTTTTACTGTCTGCAATCAAAAGTGCTGCGCGCGAAACAAAATACAGCACGCCGCACATTGTGAGAACATCTGCAAAGTAAAGTGTAAGCCGTGAAGCTATACCGTCTTTATACACTTCGTATGCAAAGCGGTAAAAGAACAGAAGTTCAGCAGCAACCACAATAGCCTTAAGCAGATCGGCAGGATTTGAAACATCAACATAACCGAGTAACATATACGATATTTTTACAGCTGCCCACAAAAGCGGCGTAAATGCTATGAGCAAAAAGCGTTTGAAGTTATATTTTGATCCGCTGAACGACATTGCAACAAGCACCATCTCAAATGCGGAAAGAATTGCAAAAACCGTACTTAGAGAGAATAACGGAATCGCCGCAATCGTGTGTGCTTTGCCGCTGATACAGTCGTAAATATTCAGCAGGTACGCAACCGTATCAATACCGAATCCTACAGCGCAAAGATAAGCTACGATTCGCATATATACCGATTCGTAAAGTTCAAACGCTTTCGAACTGACATTTGTCTTATGATCCGAAACTGCAAGCGTTACAAACGAAGCGGCAATAAGTGCGTATGCGGCTATTAAACAACCGCTGCCGAGTGACAGAATAATCTGCAAAACAATAAGAACTGACGCCGCAATTATCATCAGCGCCGAAATGAGTATAAAAAGAGATACTGTAAGAGCCACTTAATTACCTCTATCTTTTATCAATAGGAACAAACTCACGAGACTTGGAAACACTCTTGTAAGCAGGACGAATTATCTTACCGGAAGCAGTAATTTCCTCTAGCCTGTGTGCAGACCATCCTGCTATACGGGCAGTTGCAAACAGTGGTGTGTACAGGTCACCCGGTATGCCTAGCACTCTGTATACAAGACCTGAGTAAAGGTCAACGTTTGCGCACATGGTTTTTGCTTCTCCTCTGACTTCTGCAAAAACTTCCGGAGTGAGTTTTTCGATATTGCGAAGTGTGTAATACTCCTTCTCAAAACCGTGCTCAATTGCAAGCTTCTTAGCATTATCGCGAAGGATAACTGCTCTAGGGTCGCTCTTTGTATAAACAGCATGACCCATACCGTAAATGAGACCTGACTTGTCATTTGCCTCTTTGCGGAGAATCTTAACGAGCATATCCCGCATCTGCTTTTCATCAGTAGGATCTTCACAGTTCTCAAGAATATAATCCATCTGATGAGCTACTTTGATGTTTGCACCGCCGTGACGCGGACCCTTGAGGGCGCCGAGACCGGCTGCAATAGCGCAATATGTATCCGTGCCGCTTGAAGTAAGCACGCGCGTTGCAAAGGTTGAGTTGTTACCGCCGCCGTGGTCTGCATGAAGCATAAGGCAAATATCAAGCAGATGTGCTTCCTCCTGCGTGTACTGCTTATCGGGACGAAGCTGGCGCAGAATATACTCTGCAGTAGAAATATTCTTAACAATAGGATGCAGATACATTGACTTGTTATAAAACGCCCTGCGCTTAACCTGATATGCCGTATTCATTATTGTAGGCATCTGCGAAAGCAACTGCAACGACTGACGCAAAACATTCGGGATTGAGAAATCGTCGGGATTCTGATCAAACGAATACAGCGTCATAACACAACGAGCCATTTTATTCATAATATTATTTGACGGATTTTTGATAATGATATCTTCAATAAAATTATCAGGAAGGCTACGGCACTCGCCGATAACCTCGCGCAGAGAATTGAGCTGGTCGTAAGTCGGAAGAGAGCCGAACATAAGCAACCACGCTACTTCCTCAAATCCGTAGCGATTATCCTTGATACAGTCATCAATGATATTCTTTATATCGTATCCGCGGTATGAGAGTTTACCTTCTTTAGGGATAACCTCACCGTCGAGTATATAGTAACCCTCAACCGAACTTATACGTGTAAGACCTGCCATAACGCCAGTACCGTCGGAATTACGCAGTCCGCGCTTTACATCAAATTTTTCGTAATCAGAAGGACTGATAGTGTTATTTTTACCGATTTCATCGCATAAAGTTGAAATAGCTTCCATTGAAATAGGAGAAATATATTCTGCCATAACGGTCACTCCTTAATTTTAATAAGTTAGTATATTATTATACAGAAAAACAGATACAAAGTCAAGGTGAACTATATGAAACGTGCTGTAATAATATTTGCACTGATATTCCTGCTAACCGCACTGATACCGTTGGCGGCGTTTTTCAAAGACCGCAAACAAACAGAAACAGACGAAATGGTAACACTGTTTTCGTCATATGAAAGCGCCGCTTGTCAGGAATTTGTATAGGTTAGAAGTCTGTCACCTGCAAGATATTCACTGACAGTAACCTCACTGTGCGACTTTTCAAGCTGACGGCAAATGCTGTCAGCAGGCACACGGGTATTTTTGTGTGCATTTTTAACAACATCAGCTGCCTTATCTTCACTTCTGAGTATATAAACATCCGGGCGGCTTTCTTTGTTTTTGATAAGATATTCACGCAGATCGCGTCCGTAGAGTTTTTCAAATTCAGGGCTTATAACTATGATTTTATTCTGACCGAAAAACAGCGCGTCAGGCATTTTTCTGCCGACGTTTTTTATTGCGCTTTTTATATTCATCCCATCCGCTGACTCACACGATATGATATTGCCGCTGATATCCTCATTTTTGCCGCTGCTTTTATTAAGATCGAGATACTGAACAGTTGCGACTATTCTTTGATTTTCAACATCAAGTGCAAGCCCCTGAACTATAGTCATATGGGTTAACCGTTCACTTCCAGTACAGGAGGATAAAACAGTACAAGCAGCGATAAGCAAAGTGATTACAAGCAGTTTTTTCATTGTTTTCCCTCCTTATTAACGAGCAATTTCAATGCGCTTACAGAAACTGACAAGTCGCAAAAAAGCAGTATGAGAATTGTGCAAATATAAAGTATATCAAGCTTTGTAAAAAGCCCTGCCTTTGCAAGCTGAAACAGCGCAAAAATCGGGCTGCTGTAGTCATAGGCAGTCTTGCCGAGCACCGCACGGCAAGAGAGAATAACAGCAATAATAACGATATACGAAACCGAGTTTCCAATAATAAGCGCCCTGCCCTTTTTGCCGTTTGTGCGGGATGACAGCGCTGTATATAGTAACGGTATATCAAGACATTTTAATAACGATAACAGACTAATCCGTTCTGGCTCACTGTACGCAAAAAAATCGCGTCTGAATGCCGGAATATTTGTGACTAACGCCGTCAGAACACAAACCGAAACAAGCAACAAGGCAAGAACTGAAAACCTCGCCGTTGCTTCCAATCCGAGTGCACCTGCATAAACCGAAAAAACGGCCAACAGCAGTACAATTACCACGATCGGAATTTCAGGATGAGCGACTTCCTTTGTAAACTCTATATATGTCGCACAGTCCCACACAGCAAGCGCAAAAAATACAGCCGATACAACTGTAAACGGCGCCTTAATACCGAGTTTTTCAAGACAGAAAGCGAGTAATGACAGCCCAGCAGAAAACGCAATTTCACACAATAATTGCATTATTGAAACCGATGTTGTCAGTAGCCCTGACGCAAGCCTTGTAATTACAAACAGACACGCAAGCTGACTGCCTGAAATTGTGTTAGTTTTTGCCTTGCTCATCAACAGCACCCTCCAGATTTTTAATGCGCACCTGCCTGTTTGCAAGAAAGCGCCAGCCCCTGCGCACAACGGAATCTCCGAGCGACGACACAGTAAGCGGGCTAACCGGCGCGGAATACGGCACGCCGAGCGAGGATAGCGAGCACAGATTGACAAACAGTGCGCACGCGGACATCGTAAGTCCGTAAATGCCCGTAAGCCCTGCAATTACTATGAATACAAGGCGCATAACCGCCACGCTTTCGTACAGAGGATACACCACGTATGAGGCAATCGCGGTCAGCGCCACGACCACGAGCATCGGCTCGCCGATTATGCCCGCTGTGACCATCGCTTCACCAATGACAATGGCTCCGATTATGCTGACTGCGTGCCCGATTGTGTTGGGCAGCCGCAGCCCTGCTTCGCGCATAATTTCGTAGAGTATGTGTATGATTATCGCTTCAAGCAGCAGCGGAAACGGAGTTGACTCCTCACTTGAAGCGACAAGATATAACAGCGAGGTCGGTATCATCTCCTGGTGAAACGAGCCGATTGCCACATAAAGTGCAGGCAAAAAGACTGAAATCCCAAATGCAAAGTACTTCAACAGTCGTATGAATGAGGCGTAAAACGGCGGATTGTTGTAGTCGTCGAGCGACGAAAAATTATCGCTGAAAAGGTACGGCGTATAAACCGCAAACGGCGTGCCCTCAATCATAACGGCAACGCGCCCCTCAAGCAGTTTTGAGGCAAGCACATCGGGGCGTTCTGTGTTGCCGACAGTGTTGAAAAAAGAGTGGTTGCTGTCAGTAATAAACGCCGCTATCTCGCCAAAATCGGTCACAGTTTCAAGAGGTGCGGATTTAATGCGTTTTTCGATTTCCGCCACGTCGTCAGCGTCCGCCCTGCCGTCGATGTAAGCGATAACCACGGGCACCTGCGCCGCCGTGCCGAGCTTGATTTGCTTTAGCTTCAGATCGCTCGTTTTAACGCGTTTTCGCAGCAGCGCCTTGTTATCATTGAGCACCTCGACAAAGCACTCCTTTGCGCCCTTGACCATCGCCTCGTTAGTCGGCTCATCGGTGCTACGCCTGTTCCAGCCCTGCACGCCGAGCGCGATGAATTTTGAACAGCCATCAAGATAAACTCCCACAAATCCACTCATCAGGTAGAATTCCAAATCCTCAAAAGTTTCTGCATCGTTCATTTCAGCCGCGCAGAGCACCGAGGTTTTAAGATGCTCATACTGCTCAAATGCGCTGTCATAGCACGCGTCATCTGCAAGCAGCGGCTCTGTCACCATATGTGATAATGCGACTGCGTCCACAAGTCCGTCCATAGCGCAAAAAAGCGCTTTTCTGCCTGCCACAACAACCTCGCGCAAAAGAAAATCAGAACAATCCTTAAAGTCACTTTTGAGCCAGTCGCGCGTGAGTTCATAGCCGTCAAAAATCTTCAAATCATCACCGCCAAATCAAAATTATTATGCATACTGTGCCGCGATTTATGCACAATATAATCGGTGATAAATATGACAGTTACGCTGATAAGATCAGTGATTATTTACGTTTTTGTTATAGCCGCAGTGCGCATAATGGGTAAACGGCAGGTCGGAGAATTAAAACCTCAGGAGCTTGTGATAACAATACTAATTTCCGCAATTGCAACAATACCGCTTGAGGAGCACGCCATACCGATGGCGACCTCGCTGATACCGATATTAATCTTCATCAGCCTTGAAATAATCGAGTCAGCACTGTCTATGAAATCGTTGCGATTTCGCAACGTAATTCAGGGCAGACCGGTTTTTGTGATTAAGGACGGAATCCTGCAGCAAAAGGCGCTCAAACAGCTGCGTTATACGGTTGACGACCTGCTTGACGCACTGCGGCAAAAGGACATTTTCAGCATTTCAGACGTGCAAAACGCGGTGGTTGAAACAAACGGCACGCTGACCGTGCAGAGCAAATCGCAGGCGGCGCCTGTCACGCCGAAAATGCTGAAAATCAGTGCCCAGGAAAAGAGCGTCGCCGTACCTCTCATAATGGACGGCAAGAGCGTCAACGAGTACTTTGCAGGGGAAATTTCGAGCGATAACAAAATCGAGGTGATTGCCGCCGCACTCGGCGTAAAGCGCAAGGACATTATGCTTTTGACCGTTGACGGCGACGGCAAAACATATCTTATTAAAAAGGAGAAGCAGTGATGAAAAGGCTTTGGTTTGCTATTATTTTTCTTGTTGTAATAGCCGCGCTATGCTCAGCAGAACAGCTATACATCGAGCATTTTTACCGCGAAATGAGTGCGTCAATTTCCGCTGCAGAAGATGCTTTAACCGGCGGGGATGAGCAGTATTAAACAAAAGCTCAAAAGGAATTCGAAAATATCTGGCAACAAAAAAACGACCTGCTTTACGCGGTCGGCGAGCACCACACGCTTGACGGAATTGCGGTGCAGATTCGCGCAATGCCGTACGGCAAGGGCGAGGAAATAAAAGAACTGCACTCACTACGAGCGCAGCTTTTTGCGTACTATGAAAATGAAAAAATATCACTCGCGAACATTCTTTGATTTTTTATTTTTTATTATAAGTGCAACAATAATAGCAAGTGAAAGCAGATAGCTTACCGCTGCAGCGCAGGACAGCCCAATCCACTTGTGCCTGACAGAATCAATACGCTTTTCACTGTCGTTTGCTTTTTGCATAGCCTTGCTGTTATCACCTGCGGCATTGATTGAAATTTGCTCAACTGCAACATCAAGGCCTACGTCAACCGCAGAAATTGTAAGCACACCGCCTGCAAACGCAAGAAGGACGGCAAGAATAATCGCAATAGCCTGTTTCATATTTCCTCCTATACACAAAAGTAGCAAGCACACGCGGGTGTACTTGCTGTTTTTTGGCGGAGAGCAAGGGATTCGAACCCTCGAGTAGGCTTTGACCCACTACACGATTTCCAATCGTGCTCCTTCGGCCAGCTCGGACAACTCTCCGTATTGCCTTGCTATTATACAATATGATTAAGGAAAATGCAAGAGAAAATTGTTCTGGCTACTATTATTTTTTATTCTCTTTTTCTTCGTTCAATATTTCCAGGTAGCCTGCTATGATAATGCAGGACGGCAACGCAACAACCGCCACACCTATCAAAGCGGAAATCATGGTGAACAAACGGCCGACAACAGTGATGGGTATAATATCACCGTATCCGACGCTTGCCAGCGATATTGCCGACCAGTAAAGCGCTTCAAAGAAATCTTTGAATGTATCAGGCTCAATGTTAAACATTATTAATGCTGTAAAGAATACATAAAACAGCGCCATTGAAGCCACTGCGCAAAGCGAGTTTGACTGATTCTTTAAAACAGTAATAATCCTGTCAATATTCTTTGAATACCTGAATATTTTCAGACTGCGGAAAACTTTGAGCGTTCTGCCAAGACGAAGTAATCTTAGAACTTTGAAGCCGCTGTTCATAGGAATAAAAGACGGTAATATCGACAGCAAATCTATTATTGCCATAGGAGTCAGCGGATATAAGGCAAATGACCTTATGCCCTTATCGAGCTTAAAATCCGCAGTTATCAGTCTTAATATGTAGTCGGCAATAAAGACTGAAACGGTAATTCTGTCAATAATAGTTAAAACAATGTGTTCGGATTTAATCGCTATCGGCACCATACTTGCAATTATGCAAATCAGCATAAAAATGTCGTAAATAGCTTCGACCTTCGAATTATCATCTAACGGTTCGATAATATTGTATATTCTACGTCTCATTATTCTCTATCCTTTTATTGATTTCATTTTCAATCTGGGTGAGCTTGCGTTTGGTGGTGATGCCGAGCTCGACGGTGAGGACTTCGTCGTCCTTGAGGTAGAACACAAGCGAGGAATAGCGGTTAACAAAATTCTTTGTAAAGCTTGCTTTGGTGTCCTTTTGCACTGCGATTCTTTCAATCTCATCGAAGCGCACCTTGTTGTCGGAATCAAGGGCGGTAAACTCCACATACTTATCAGTAATCCTTACGCCGTGGCGCAAGACCTCGCGCGTGGCGAGCACGCCGACAATCACAGCCACAATCTGCAGCGCAAAAAACAGGGATGCGAAAACGCCCTTGTCGGTCATTATTTTTGCCGTGGCAACGTACATATAATAGCCCACCGCCGCGTCAAACAGCAGTATGACGGGCAGCGAAATCGGCGAGATTATTCTGATAAACTTATCTTCCACTTTTTAACTCCTCAAACTTTTTAAGCACGCCGCAGGAAGAGAGTTTAAACTCCCGTCCTGCAAGGTAATCAAGACAACCGCAGTCGCCTGAAAAATTGAATTTCACTCGGTATGAGCAAAGCTCCTGACGGTATCTGCCGTGCGTTTTGCCGTACTTGCCGTCGCCGAGCAGCGGATGCCCGATAGCCGCGAGCTGCGCCCTGATCTGGTGCGTTCTGCCGGTGAGCAGCTCGATTTCAAGCAGGGTAAAATCGCCCGCCGTGTCAAGCACGCGGTACTTTGTTTCAATTCGCTTTGCGCCGTCTGCGGGGGCGTCGAGCACCTTAACCATATTTTTGCGCTCGTCCTTTGTGAGGTAGGCGGTAAGCGTGTCGGCAGGCTTGTCAAACGCGCCGTGAGCAATTGTGAGGTAGTATTTTTCGACCTCGCGGCTTTTGATTTTTGCGGTGAGAACGCGCAGCGCGGCGGCGTTTTTAGCACCGATAACAATGCCTGCGGTGTTGCGGTCAATACGGTTTGCAAGCGCGGGGGCAAACGAGTTTTCGTCCTGCGGGGAGTACTCGCCCTTTTCGTAAAGATAGCGCTTAAGCGAGGACAAAAGCGTGTTGACGTACTCCCTGCCGTCGGGGTGGCAGAGCATTCCCTGCGCCTTGTTGAGCAGGATAACATTGTCGTCCTCGTACACTATGTCAAGCCCTTTCGGCGCTTTGAGAAAATCGTAATGCACCGCCTTTTCTTTGAGCAGGTCGTCGTTAAGGTAAAGGTCGATAACGTCGCCCTCGGTGAGAATCTGCTCCGGCGTGCAGCGCTTGCGGTTGACCTTGATATTCTTTTTTCTGATTTGCTTGAACATCATCGACTTTGGCAGTGATTCAAACGTCTTTTGCAGGAATCTGTCAAGCCGCTGTTCAGCGTCGTTTTTGGTTACTGTAATTGATTTCATACTACTTAATAATCAGGTTTCGTTTGTCGGCGGAGCACAGTTCAAACTGCGGTTTTGAGGGCGTTTTGCCCTTGTTTACGTATGACACCTCAACGGTGATTTCTGTGCAGTTCACGGTGAATTCAAGCAGCACGCAGTCGCCGTTTTTGTAGGCGTAAGTAATGCCGTCATCGTCAAAGAATTCGCTTGTAAACTCGCCGTTTTCTATAGGGTAGATAACGAACTTTTCGCCCGTTGGGATAACGCTGCCGCCCCTGATAATGCACGGCATGGCGTCAGTCGGCTCGCACGGCGCGTAGACATACTGCCCGCCGGCGTACTTCATACCGTTATAATACCAGACATCGCCTTTGGGCAGATAAACGCGGGCGGTGTAAGTGTCGGGCGCAAAGACAAACGGCACAAGCAAATCCCTGCCGACCATCATCGCGTCAACGTCGCATTTTAACTCTTCATCATCGTAATAAAGCAGCGGCGGCGCGTTCATCGGCACGTCGTCGCGCACGCACTTAAAAGCCGTGCTGTAAAGGTACGGCAAAATTGCGCGGCGCTGCTCAAACAGCTTTTGCACTGCGGGGATAATGTCGGGATAGCTCCACGGCATAGTCGCCGAGCCGTCCTTGTTCCACGAATGGATTGTGAATCGCGGCTCAAATACACCGTGCTGCAGCCAGCGAAGCAGCAGCTCGCGCGAGGGCATATCACCCGTGAAACCGCCAAGGTCGTGGCCGTAGAACATCAGCGAGCTCATTGACATTGTGAGCCCGATGTTGTGGCAGTATTTGAGGTCGCAGAACTCCGAGCGGTTGTCGCCCGACCAGGTTTGCGCGAGCCTGCGCACTGCGGACGAGCCGCTGCGCGTTGAGAGAAACGGACGCAGCTCGGGGCGCTTTTCAACCTGCGCTTCGTAGGAAGCGAGCACCATTAAATAAGTGAGCGTGGGGCGCAGGGTGTGCGCCTTTTCGCCATTGAAGCAAACGGCGTCGGTGTCCTTTATGTCAAACTCATTGTTGTCGTTCCATGTGGCGTCAATGCCAAGGTCGAGGAGCTTTTCCGTCACTTGCTCCTTCCAGAAATCAAACGCCGCGGGGTTGGTGAAATCGAGGTAGCTGCCGCCGCCGTCCCAGAACTGCGTGACATACGGCGTACCATCGGGATTCTTAATAAACAATCCCTTTGCGGCAAGGTCGGAATACATCGGGTGGTCAATGAGAAACGCGGGCTTGATGTTCGGGATAATATGTATTCCCTCGCCTGCAAAATCACTGATAAAGCCCTGCGGACTGGGGAATTTGTCTGTATTCCAGTTGAACACATAGCGGTTTTTGCCGATTGAGGTGTAGCCCGAGGAGAGGTAAAATCCGCTGCAGGACAAGCCCGTTTCGTGAATTTTATCAAGGAAGCCTTTGAACTCCTCGCTGCTGTTTTCCGCGTCGGTATAAGCCATCGTGCTGGCGCAGTAATCAAAGCTCCATTTCGGCGGCAGAATCTGCTTGCCGCAAAGTGATGAAAACTGCTGAATTATCTCAAGCTTTGTACCGAAAAACACATAGTAAACGAGGCAATTGTCGTCCGATTTAAAGTACTTGTACGGTTCGTAGTAATTGTCAATTTCCTTGCCGAAATCGAGGTAGGAAGTGCACGAGGTATCGTAAAAAATGCCGTAAGAGCCTACAGAATTCTCGCAGATGTAAAACGGAATATGCTTGTAAAGCGGGTCGGTGCTCGCGGCGTTGTAGCCCATGCAGTCCGTGGTTTCAATGCGAAACGCCCTGCCGTTTTTATCAAGGCTACCGCCCTTGTCGCCGCAACCGTAAATGTGCTCGTTTTCCTCACGTGAAACGAAGTGGTAAACGCCGCTGCCGAACTCGCGCTCAAGGTTGTACGCAATCGGCGCGCGGTCAGCAAAAAGAACGCTGCCGTCCTTTGTATACGTCAGCAGGAAGTTGTTTTCGTTAACGCTGATTGTAACGCCGCAGGGCAGCTCAAACGAGTTGACGTCATTCTTCGGCGTGCACATAGCAAAGCCGCGGGTGTCAAGCCTTTCCCTACCTGTATGCGAAAGCGCATTATCTGGGCAAACATTGAATGTGTTTTGCAGCTTTGCGCCGTCCTTAAACACGGCAACGCGCACTGCGCTGCCACTGATAAAATCAAGGCGCGCGGTAACGCCGCCGCAGCTGTATTCGCAGTGCGACGGCTCTGTTTTTGCAAGCTCAAATTTGTGGTTAAATTTCATTAAAAAGCTCCGTTATCGGCAAATGTATTCCTCAAAAATTCTTTTGTTTTAAGCGGTGCGGGCGCGGTGTGCTCGCTAAAGCACATCGGCATTTTTGCACCCGGCTCCCACTGCGGCAGTGCGTCGCAGTTGGGGTTGCTCGTCTTGGTAAAGGCGGCAATGCACTCCACCATCTGGTGCGAGATGTTATAGTCCACCCTGCCAAACGGGCGCCAGTTGCGTTCAAGCGTGGCAAAGGCATACAGCAAGTCACTTGCGTGCCATGCGCCCTTGGTGTCGCCCGGCAGGTTGCGGTTGAAACTGTAAACGTAGCAGTTATTTGTGTGCTCCCCGCAGCGCTTTGCGTACTGCTTTGTAAAAATCTCTAGCGCGATTGGCGCCATATCAGTCTGCGTAATACCGAGAAGAATCGGCACGTCGGGGATAGTTTTCATATTAAAGTTTTCCGCCGTGATAAGCTCGCCGTCGAAAACAGGCAGCGTGTAACGTATACCGATTTTGAAGTCCTTTTGCGCCACAAGCCATGCATAGTAAAGCGTTTTGACGTCGCTGTTTTTAAACTCCTCAAATGTTTCTGCGCCCATATAGTCCATAACCTTTTCCCAGAACTCGCGCGTTCTTTCGGGCGTGAAGGGCTTGCTTAAAGAGCGCTGAATACCTGCGCCGGACATCATAATTGCATTTTTGTAAATACCCTTCATCAGCGTGCTTGAAATGAGCAAATCAACGCTCATTGCGCCTGCGCTTTCACCCATAACGGTGATGTCGTCGGGGTTACCGCCGAACTCTGCAATATTTTCCTTTATCCACCTAAGCGCGGCGAGCTGGTCGTACATACCGTAGTTGCCGCACCTGCCCTTTTCGTCCGTAAGGTCGGGGTGCGAGCAGTATCCATAAGGGCCGAGGCGGTAGTTGATTGCGGCAAAAACTATGCCGCGTTCTGCGTACACTTTGCCGCTGATGTGACCTTCGTCAGCGCTGCCGCCGGTGAAGCTGCCGCCGTGGATGTAAATGAGCACGGGGCAATCCTTTGCGCCCTTTGGCATATCGATATTGAGGAACTGGCAGTCCTCGCTGTATGTAAAGGTCTGCCCTACTCTGAATTCCTTATAGTAAAACGGGTTGCACTCCTCGTCCTTTTCAAAAGCTCTGCGCTGATAACAGCACGCGCCGTACTCGGTAGCGTCATACTCGCCGTCCCACGCACCGCAGATTTCCGGGTACTCCCATCTGCCTGCGGTGGCGTAGCGTATGCCCCTGAATTCAGCGTATTCGCCAAAATCAAGACCGCAGATTTCGCCAAGCTTTGTTTTGAGTTTTACATTATTCATAAAAGTCACCTCTTTAAATCTGATTCTATTATAAACTATCAACAAGATAAATTCAATCTCAAAGTTAAAACTTGAAAAGAAACTTATAATATTGTATAATATAATGAATATCAAAATTTGGGATAACAGAGTTATGGACAGATTCAAACTTGTAAGTGAATACAAGCCGACGGGCGACCAGCCGCAGGCGATTGAAGCACTTGCCGACGGCGTTCTGCGCGGCGACAAGGAACAGACGCTTATGGGCGTTACGGGCTCGGGCAAGACGTTCACAATGGCGAATATCATTGAAAAGGTCAACCGCCCCACGCTCGTACTTGCGCACAACAAAACGCTTGCCGCACAGCTTTGCAGCGAGTTCCGCGAATTTTTTCCCGAAAATGCGGTTGAGTACTTCGTCAGCTACTACGATTACTATCAGCCCGAGGCATACGTGCCGACGACTGACACATATATCGAAAAGGACAGCGCGGTCAATGATGAGATTGACAAGTTGCGCCACTCGGCGACTGCGGCACTGTCTGAAAGGCGCGACGTTATCATAGTTGCTTCCGTGTCGTGCATTTACTCAATCGGCGATCCGGTTGATTACAAAAATATGGTTATCTCGCTTCGCACAGGTATGCAAAAAGACCGCGACGAGATTATCGCAAAGCTCGTGGAAATTCAGTATGAGCGCAACGATATTAACTTCATCCGCAACAAGTTCCGTGTGCGCGGCGACACGCTTGAAATCTTTCCTGCAGGCAGCAGCGGCAACGCAATCCGCGTGGAGTTTTTCGGCGACGAGATTGACAGAATAACCGAGATCAACCCTCTCACAGGCAAGGTTGAGGGCGTGCTGTCGTCCGCTGTAGTGTACCCTGCGTCGCTCTACGTTGTAAGCCAGGACAAACTCAAAATCGCTATGGACGAAATCTATAACGAAATGGTTGACCGTGTTGCCTACTTTGAGGAAAAGGGCAAGCTGCTTGAAGCACAGCGCATACGCGAGCGCACGATGAACGACCTTGAAATGCTGCAGGAAACGGGCTTTTGCAAGGGCATTGAAAACTACTCGCGCGTTATGAGCGGCAGAGCGCCGGGCGAAGCACCGTACACGCTGCTTGACTACTTCCCTGACGATTTTCTGTTGTTTGTGGACGAGAGCCATGTTATGCTTCCGCAGGTTCACGGAATGTACGGCGGCGACCATTCGCGCAAAAAGAGTCTTATTGATTTTGGTTTCCGTCTGCCGTCGGCATACGACAACAGACCGCTGACATTCGACGAATTTTACGGCAAAATAAATCAGGTGATTTTCACCTCCGCAACGCCGGGCGAGTTTGAAAAGGATAAGAGCACGCAGGTGGTTGAGCAGGTTATCAGACCTACAGGACTGCTTGACCCGAATATCACCGTTAAGCCGACTGACGACCAGATGGACGACCTTGTCAGTGAAATCAACATCCGCACCGAACGCGGCGAGCGAGTGCTTGTTACAACTCTCACCAAGAAAATGGCAGAGGATCTGACCGCTTACCTTGAAGGCTTTGACATTAAGGTGCGCTATATGCACCACGACATCGACACAATCGAGCGCATGGAAATTATCCGCGATTTGCGACTCGGCAACTTTGACGTGCTTGTGGGCATCAACCTGTTGCGCGAGGGCTTGGACATTCCCGAGGTGTCGCTCGTGGCTATACTCGACGCGGACAAGGAGGGCTTTTTGCGCAGCGAAACCTCGCTTGTGCAGACAATCGGACGCGCCGCGCGTAACGCAAACGGCGAGGTTATTATGTACGCTGACAGCGTAACGCCGTCAATGGAGCGCGCAATCAGCGAAACCCTGCGCCGCCGCGGTATTCAGGAAGCGTACAACGAAGCGCACGGCATCAAGCCGGAAACCATCAAAAAGACGGTGCGCGACGTTATTGAAATTACGAGTAAGGAAAACCTTGACTCACGCGGCAAGCGCATGACCGCTAAGGAGCGCAAGGTTATGATAGAAAAGCTCACGCGCGAGATGAAAGAGGCTGCGCGTATGCTTGAATTTGAGCACGCGGCATTCCTGCGTGATAAGATTATGGAGTTGTCAGAAGATAATTGATTGAGCCGAAGGCGAAATACTGATTTGGCTCCCTTGTGTAAAGGGAGCTGTCGAGGAACAAAGTGACGAGACTGAGGGATTGTCTTACAATTAGCACGATGTTAAGGCAGCACAATCCCTCCGACTGCCTGACGGCAGCCACCTCCCTTTACACAAGGGAGGCTATAAGGTTTAGGTGATTTATATGATAAAAAACATTGTTGTTAAAGGTGCCAAGGAGCACAACCTCAAAAACATTGATATTGAGATACCGAGAGACAAGCTGATTGTGTTCACAGGGCTTTCGGGCTCGGGCAAGAGCTCGCTTGCGTTTGACACTATCTATGCTGAAGGACAGCGCAGATACGTTGAGTCGCTTTCATCTTACGCGAGGATGTTCCTCGGTCAGATGGAAAAACCCGATGTTGACTATATAGAGGGGCTGTCCCCCGCTATATCAATCGACCAGAAAACGACGAGCAAAAACCCGCGCTCTACAGTCGGAACGGTTACGGAGATTTACGACTATCTGCGACTGCTTTGGGCGCGTATCGGCACGCCGCACTGCACAGTCTGCGGACGCGAGATAACACAGCAGACCGTTGACCAGATTGTTGACAGAGTTATGCAGGCAGAAGCAGGAACAAAACTGCAGGTTATGTCCCCTATTGCAAAGGGTAAAAAGGGCGAATTTGTAAAGGAACTTGCCGATGTGCGCAAACAGGGATTTGTACGAACACGAATTGACGGCGAGATGTACGACCTTTCCGAGGAAATAAAGCTTGAAAAGAACAAAAAGCACAACATTGAAGTTGTTGTTGACCGACTTGTGATGAAGGACGAAATCAAATCACGTCTTGCAGACAGCATTGAAACGGCTACAAAACTGAGCGAAGGCGTTGTGCTCATTGATATGATAGGCGTGGGCGAGGAACTGTTCAGCCTTAATTACGCCTGCCCGGAGCACGGTGTTTCAATCGATGAACTCAGCCCGAGAATGTTCTCATTCAACAACCCGTTCGGCGCTTGTACAAAATGCGACGGCTTGGGCACATTCAAAGAGATTGACGAGGATCTGATTATCCCAGACAAGAAGTTGTCGATAAATCAGGGCGCAATCAAGGCGAGTGGCTGGAACGTTGCTGAGGGCAGCTCAATTGCAAGAATGTATATGGAAGCATTGGCTAAAGAATACGACTTTTCACTCGATATGCCGATTGAAATGCTCAGCGACACCGCGCGCGATGTGATTCTCTACGGCACAAAGGGCAAAAAAATCAATATGAAGCGCGTGACTTCCTACGGCTCGGGCACATACAAGAATGACTTTGAGGGCGTCATCAACAACCTCAGCCGCAGATATCATGAGACTAATTCCGAATGGGCACGCACCGACATTGAAGCCGTTATGCGAGAGTGCAAGTGCAATTCCTGCAAGGGCGCAAGGCTCAAACCGCAGTCGCTTGCAGTAACAGTCGGCGGCAAGAATATTCACGAATTCTGCAAGATGTCGATAAGTGAGGAACTAGACTTCATCAACAACCTTGAATTAACCGAAAAACAGCAGATGATAGGCAATCTGATTATTCGAGAAATCAAAGAAAGACTCACCTTCCTTAATTCAGTTGGACTTGATTACCTTTCGCTGTCGCGAAGCTCGGGCACACTGTCAGGAGGCGAAGCACAGCGTATAAGGCTTGCTACGCAGATCGGATCATCGCTGATGGGTGTGCTCTATATTCTGGACGAGCCGTCAATCGGCCTGCACCAGCGCGACAACGAAAAGCTGCTTGACACACTGCGCCACCTGCGCGACCTCGGTAACACGCTTATTGTTGTTGAGCACGACGAGGATACAATGCGAGCGGCTGACTACCTTGTGGACATCGGACCCGGCGCTGGCATCCACGGCGGCGAGCTTGTTGCAGCAGGCAAGCCGGAGGAGGTTATTGCATGTGAGGAATCAATCACAGGACAGTATCTTTCAGGTAAGCGCAGTATACCGGTACCAACCAAAAGGCGTGCAGGCAATGGCAAAAAGCTGACCGTTTACGGTGCAGCTGAAAACAATCTCAAGAGCATTGACGTTGAGCTGCCGCTCGGCAAATTCATTGCAGTTACCGGCGTTTCGGGTTCAGGCAAGAGCTCGCTTGTTAACGAAATTGTATATAAACACCTTGCTAACAAACTCAACCGTGCTAAAAAGCACACCGGCAAATTCTCATCTATGAAAGGCATTGACGCACTTGATAAGGTGATTAACATTGACCAGTCGCCAATCGGCAGAACGCCGCGTTCCAACCCTGCGACTTACACGGGCGTGTTTAACGACATACGCGACCTTTACGCTTCAACAAGCGACGCAAAAAAGAAAGGCTTTAAGGCTAACCGCTTTTCATTCAATGTTAAGGGCGGCAGATGCGAGGCGTGTCAGGGCGACGGTATTGTTAAGATAGAAATGCACTTCCTTGCCGATGTGTATGTTCCCTGCGAGGTCTGCAGCGGCAGGCGCTACAACCGTGAAACGCTCGACGTCAAATTTAAAGGCAAGAGCATTTACGACGTGCTTGAAATGACTGTTGACGAGGCGCTTGAATTCTTTGAAACACAACCGAAAATCGCGCGTAAGCTGCGTACGCTCGCTGATGTAGGACTCGGTTACGTTAAACTCGGACAGCCTGCAACCACACTTTCGGGCGGCGAGGCGCAACGCGTTAAGCTCGCCACAGAGCTTGCAAAACGCTCAACAGGCAAGACGATTTATATACTAGACGAGCCGACGACAGGACTGCATACGGCGGACGTTTCAAAACTGCTCGAGGTGCTCTCAAGGCTTGTTGACACAGGCAACACTGTCGTTGTAATCGAGCACAATCTTGACGTAATCAAAACTGCTGATCACATTATTGACCTCGGCCCCGAGGGCGGCAAAGGCGGCGGAAAAATAGTCGCAGAAGGTACGCCCGAGGAAGTAGCGCAGGTCAAAAAATCATATACAGGTCAGTATCTTGCGAAAATATTATAAAAAAGATTGATTTAATAATACTAATTTGATATAATATATAATCATTTTTCGGAGCATAAGTATTATGAAAAAAACACTCAAACGCATAATATCACTTGTGTTAGCTACTGTATTTGTTGCAGGGGCTCTTTCCGCTTGCTCCGGAAACAAGGATTTTATTGATTTTATCTATCCGTTTTCTGCCGACGTAAACAGCTACGACCCGCAGGTTGCTGGCACAAGCGACGAATTTCTGCTTATTGAAAACACATTTGAAGGACTAATCCGTATGGATGATGAAGGCAAAGTCAGAAAAGGCGTTGCCGAAAGCTGGAAAATAAGCAGCGACGGACTGACCTATACCTTTAAAATCAAAAAAGGGCTGAAATGGAATATCGACACTGAAAAGTATACCGAAGGCGATAACAAAGGCAAGTTCAAAGACGAACGACTTGAGATGATGGGCAAGGAATTCAACCCCGACATCACTGCAAACGACTTTGTTTTTGCACTGCAGAGAGCTGCTTCGCCTGAAACACAGTGTCCGATGTTTTCCTCTATTTCCGCTATCAAAAACGCCAATAAGGTATACAGCGGCAAACTTGATAAATCAAAGCTCGGCGTAACTGCGGTTGACAATTACACACTGCAGATAAAACTTGAATACCCTGACAGCGCCTTTATGGAAACTCTGACAAGCGCGGTTGCTATGCCGTGTAACGAGGAATTCTTTAACGCAACAAAAGGCAGATACGGTCTTATGACCAAGTACACACTGTTTAACGGTCAGTTTTATCTTAATCAGATTCTTGAATCATCTTATCTGTTAAAGAAAAACGAACTCTACCGTGGTGACTTCCCTGCAAAGGCAAGCGAACTTACGCTTAAAATCACCGATCCCGAAGAGGACGACACTGTTAAAAATCTGCTTTCAGGTTACTATGATGTTGCTTTTATCAAAGGCAGCGACAGCGAAAAGATACTCGGTAACAAAGACCTTACCACCAAGCCGTATAACAATACAACCTGGGCAATGCGTTTTAACACAAACAGCGTTGTATTTTCTGAAAAAGATATGCGCAAGGCATTCTGTCTCGGACTGGAACGTCTCAGCGATTCGGAATACGAATACTTAAGCGACGCAAAAGCACTGATGCCATCGTCATGCAAAATCGGCGCTAACAATGCCCTTGAAGCAGTCGGCACTACCGTACACAATCAGAATATTAAAGAGAGTGTCAAACTTTGGAAAAAGGGATTGGAAAACTACGACATTACCGATATTGAGGTTACAATTATTACCTTACCGGAACTTGAAAACGCGCTGAAGGAAACCTTGCAGGGCGTTCAAAGCGGCATCGGCTCTATAGTAAGAAATGAAGACGGTGAAAAAATGTCATTCGTCATAAAAATCAAAACTATGACCGAAGAAGAGATGAACAGTTCCATTCTTAAAGGTGATTACGACATTGCATTTTGCCCATACAGAGCAACATCTAACTCTGCAATTTCCTATTTGCGTTCGGCAGTTGCGAACAGCGACGGTTTTGACAGTGAAAAGGTAGAAAAAGAGCTGACTGAGGCTGAAAAATCTTCAGATCTTAAGAATAAGAGCAAGCACATCCGCAATGCCGAAAAAGAAATTATCGAATCATACGCACTGTACCCGACGGTATACGAAACAGGTTACTACACCGAAGCAAAAAGTGTAAGCGGCGTTGAATTCCATATGGGAACAGGCAGAATCAGTTTCGTTAAAGCAACGAGAGGCGACTGATGAATAAACGAAAAACACTTGCTATACTGTTCTGGTCGCTCACCGTAGTGTGCTTTGCAGTGATATTCTATTTTTCGGGAAAAACTGCTGACGATTCGGCAGAGCAGAGCGCATATATTTTACAGTTTATTATTGATATTTTCGGCGACAACGCAGCCACTGATTTTATCGTGAGGAAATGCGCACATTTTCTTGAATTCACAGGTACTGCACTGTTGATGAGTGCCGCATTCTACTTTACACTGAACAAAAACAGATTTTACCTGCCGGTAATATTCACCTCTCTTTACGCAGTAACAGACGAGGTACATCAGATTTTTGTTGACGGCAGGTCGTGCGAACTGCGCGACTGGGCAATTGACACGCTCGGTGCTATACTCGGCACTTTCATATTCCGGGTGATGTTCACCTTAATAACCATAGCAAAAGATTCCCTTAAGAGGAGGAAAAACAAATGAATGTACTTGTATTTGATACAGAAGAACAGATTGGCGTTGCTGCAGGCTACTATATGTGCGGCCAGGTACTTCAGAAGCCCGACTCGGTGCTCGGTCTTGCAACAGGCTCCACACCTCTGAAAGCATACAGACATATGGTTAGCCTTTACGAGCAGGGCGCAGTTGATTTTTCAAGAGTTACAACCTTTAACCTTGACGAATACTGCAATCTTAACGTCAAAGATAAGAATTCTTACCACACATTTATGTATCAGAATCTGTTTGAGCATATTAACATTCCCGACGAGAACATTAACTTCCTCAACGGTAACGCTTATAATCTTGAGCTTGAGTGCGAAAACTATGAGAAGAAAATCAAAAACGCAGGCGGAATTGACATTCAGCTGCTCGGCATAGGCTCAAACGGTCATATAGCATTTAACGAGCCTGCAGACGCATTCCAGCGTTGGAGCCACGTCGTAGCTCTCAAAGAATCCACAATTAAAGACAATTCCAGATTCTTTGATTCAATTGAAGAGGTTCCGACTCATGCCGTAACAATGGGTATAGGCTCAATAATGCAGGCAAAGCGCATACTTATTATTGCGCTCAGCGAACATAAAGCAAAGGCGATTAAACAACTGATTGACGGTAACGTTACGCCGGAGTGCCCTGCTTCTGTACTGCAGTTTCACACCGATGTTACACTTATGCTTGACCGCGGCGCAGCTTCGTTGCTGTAGGAGGTATTTATGAAAGGCAGAAAAGAATTAATTGCACTTGCAATAATGCTGATAATGTGCCTTGTTTTTGCCGCATGCGCACAGAAGGTTGAGGACAAGCTCACGGATAAGGCTACCGACCCTTCCCTGCTGACGAGTGCAAAAACGGACAGCGGTTTTGTTGACGGCGATAAAGACGGCAAAAAAAGCGACAACAAAAGTTCAACTTCGCAGCAAGTAACTACAGAAAAAAGCAAACCTGTTTCCGCAAAAGAGGCGGAAAAGAAGCTCAAACTGTTTTACGGCTCACTTTACAAGGTTGAGAAAAAGGACGACGAGCATTATACGATTAAAGATAATAACGACAAAGAATACGCCACAGTTAAGGCTTACCTTAAGGGCGGAGTATTTACCGAAACGATAACTGAAAGCGGCGAAAAAAATGTAATCCGTTTTCAGGATATAAAGGAGTAAACTATGGCAGAGAGAGAAAAGTTTTATATCACCACTGCGATTGCGTACACATCACGCAAGCCACACATCGGCAACAGCTATGAGATTGTGCTGACTGACGCAATTGCACGTTACAAAAGACTGCAGGGCAAGGATGTATTCTTCCTTACCGGTACTGACGAGCACGGTCAGAAGATTGAAGAATATGCAAAAACCGCAGGTGTTACACCGAAAGAATACGTTGATAAGGTAGCCGGCGAAATCCGCGAAATCTGCGATCTGCTCGGCACAAGCTACGATAAATTTATCAGAACAACTGACGATTATCACGAAAAGGTTGTTCAGAAGATATTTAAAAAACTCTACGAGCAGGATGATATCTATAAGGGTGAGTACGAGGGACTTTACTGCACGCCTTGTGAGAGTTTCTGGACTGAGAATCAGCTTGTTGACGGCAAGTGTCCTGACTGCGGACGTGAAGTCAAGCCTGCCAAAGAGGAGGCTTATTTCCTGCGCCTGTCAAAATATCAGAAGAAGCTTGAAGAATTCATTGAGCAGAACGAGGACTTCATTTACCCCGAACCGCGTAAAAAAGAGATGCTCAACAACTTCATCAAGCCGGGACTTCAGGATTTGTGCGTAAGCCGTACATCATTCAAGTGGGGCGTACCTGTTGACTTTGACCCCGACCACGTTGTTTACGTATGGATTGACGCACTGTCAAACTATATCACGGCTATCGGCTACGATCCTGACGGTTCGTCAGACTTATATAAGAAGCTCTGGCCTGCTGATGTTCACATCATCGGCAAGGACATTGTACGCTTCCACACAATCTACTGGCCGATTATGCTTATGGCACTCGGCGAACCACTTCCTAAGCAAGTATTCGGTCATCCTTGGCTGCTGTTCGGTGAGGATAAGATGAGCAAATCACGCGGCAACGTTATCTATGCAGATGATCTTGTTAACCTGCTTGGCGTTGACGCGGTAAGATACTATCTTCTTTCCGAAATGCCGTATGCAAGCGACGGTTCAATCACTTATGAAACAATTATTGAGCGCTTTAACAGTGACCTTGCAAATACAATCGGCAACCTTGTCAACCGCACAATTGCAATGCAGAACAAGTATTTTGACGGCGTTATTCAGAGCGCTGACGTTACTGAGCCGATTGACGACGAGCTCAAGCAGTTTGCGATTGATACAGTTAAAAAGGTTGAGGAAAGCTTCAAGACCTACCGCGTTGCAGACGCTATTGAGGCTGTAGTTAACCTCGCAAAGCGTTCAAACAAATATATTGACGAAACTATGCCTTGGGCACTTGCAAAGGATGATGACAAAAAAGCAAGGCTCGGCACAGTGCTTTACAACCTGCTTGAATCAATCAGATTTATCTCTGTTCTCCTCTCACCGTTTATGCCCGAAACGAGCGAAAAAATCTTTGCACAGATGAACTGCGATGCTAAGGATTACGATTCGCTTTCATCATTTGGCGCAACAAAAGAGGGCGTAACAGTAGGCAAGGCGGAAGCACTTTTCCAGAGAATTGATACAGAAAAGATGCTTGCCGACATAGCTGCAAAGCAGGAAGCAGCTGCAAAGGCTGAGGAAGAAGCAAAACCGAAAGAGGAAGAAAAGATTGAGGAAATCACTATTGACGATTTCTTCAAATCCGACCTGCGCGTTGCGGAGATTCTTGAGTGCGAGAAGATTAAGAAGTCAAACAAACTCCTTAAACTTCAGCTCAATGACGGCAGCGGCACGACAAGGCAGATAGTATCCGGCATTGCAAAATGGTACAAACCCGAGGACTTAATAGGCAAAAAGGCAATTATCGTTACCAACCTTAAACCCGTTAAGCTCTGCGGCGAAATCAGCCAGGGTATGCTTCTTTCAGGTGAGAAGGACGGCGAGGTTGCAGTGACATTTGTTGACCTGCCTGTCGGTGCAAAGATTTGCTGATTATTGCCCGAGCGAATCGAGAAACCATATAGGCTTCCCCCTCGGGGGAAGCTGGATGCGACCAAAGGGAGCAGACTGATGAGGGGAATAAACCGCAATCTTCACCCCTCATCCACCGCAAGCGTAATCCTTTTGTCACCTACGGCGACATTTCCCTTAACAAGGGAATCACTCTTCCCCCAGGGGGAAGGCAAATAGGTTTGATATGATTTATAATAACATCTTTGACACACATTCACATTATGATGACGAGCAGTTTGATGAGGACAGAATCGAACTGCTCTCATCACTTACCGGCAAAGGCGTGTGCGCTGCGGTGACCTGCGGCGTTGACATTCCCACTTCAAGAGCGAATATGGCACTTGCCGAACAGTATGATTATATGTATTTCGCGGCAGGCTTTCACCCCGAAAATTTAGAGGGCAGTTCCCTTTCAGACCTTGCCGAGATTGAAAAACTTGCCGCACACAAAAAGTGCATTGCAATCGGCGAAATCGGGCTTGACTACCACTGGATGAGTAGCACGAAAGAGGTGCAACAGGAGTTTTTCAGGGAGCAGATTCTGCTTGCAAAAAAGCTTGATATGCCAGTTATAGTGCATGACCGCGAGGCACACGGCGACACGCTTGACATACTCAAAGAAACGCAGCCAAAGGGCGTTTTGCACTGCTTTTCCGGCAGTGTGGAGATGGCGCGCGAGGTTATAAAGCTCGGTATGTACATCGGGCTTAACGGCGTTGTGACCTTCAAAAATGCGCGCAAGAGTTTAGAGGTTGTGAAGGATATTCCTCTTGACCGCCTTGTGCTTGAAACCGACTGCCCGTACCTTGCGCCCGTGCCGCACAGGGGCAAGCGCAACGATTCGTCGTACATTCCGCATATTGCCGAGCGTATTGGCGAGGTGCTTGGTATGCCTGCGCAGGAAGTGCTGGACGTTACTAAAGAGAATGCTCAAAGGCTGTACGAACTATAAACACCTCATCTGACGGCTTCGCCGCCACCTTTTGCTCGCCGCAGACGGCTAACCCCTTTGTCTGCTGCGCAGACATTTCCCCTGTCAAGGGGAATGCCTCAAGGGGAAGGCAAAAAGGTAGGTTATATGTTAGAATTAATTAAAGAGAAAAACGTGTGGGACGCACTGAAAAATGATAGCAAGCCCGTGGTGCTTTACGGCATGGGGCTTGGTGCGGAAAAGATTATGGCAACGCTTGACGGCTACGGCATTGGTGTTGCCGATATTTTTGCGTCCGATGAGTTTGTGCGCGGTCACAGCTTTAAGGGATACAGGGTGCTCAAATACAACGAGGTCTGCGAGAAGTACGACGACTTTAACGTGGTTCTTTGCTTCGCATCACATCTTGATGATGTACTTGACAACATACGCAGAATTGACAGAGAGCACACCGTTTTTGCACCGGACGTTCCCGTTGCGGGCGGCGGACTTTTCAGCCGCGAATATATTGATGAAAATGAGGACAAGTTCGACCTTGTTTACAGCCGCCTTGCAGACGACGAAAGCAGGCGCGTTTTTGCCGATATACTGAACTACAAGGTAAGCGGCAAGATAAAATATCTGCTCTCGTCCTTTGCCGACAAAGGCGCGATTTACCGCGATATCCTCAAACTTAACACGCACGAAAATATCATCGATTTAGGTGCGTACGACGGCGACACCATTGCCGAATTCATCGAAGCTACAGGCGGCGAGTACGATTACATCACCGCGCTTGAGCCCGACGAAAAGAACTTTAAAAAGCTGCTCAGAAACACTGAGGAGCTGTTTGACATCACCTGCCTGAATATGGGTGCTTGGGATAAAAAGGATACTCTGATTTTTGCAAAAAAAGCGGGGCGCAATTCAAAGCTCGCGGCGGACGGTGTGAGTGTAGACGTGATTGACGTTGACTCGCTTGAACTATCCCCCACCTTCATCAAAATGGACATTGAGGGCGCAGAGCTCAAGGCGCTTTGCGGGCTTGAAAACACGATAAAAAAATACGCGCCGAAGCTTTACATCTGCGCATACCACCGCAACGAGGATTTATTCGCCCTGCCGCTGAAGGTGTGGAAACTCAACCCCGATTACAAAATCTACTTCCGCCACAGCAAGTACATCCCCGCGTGGGAAAGCAACTTTTACTGCACATTGGAATAATTCAGTCAACGGAAATTCCGTTGACTTTTTTATTTTCAGAACTTATAATATAATTGAAATTAATTGTGGAGGTAAATATTATGAAAAGGTTTTTCAGTATAATTTTTTGCGTTTTGCTGATTGTCTGCAGCGTTCCGATTAGCGC
Organism: uncultured Bacteroides sp.; assembly: GCA_964480285.1. Classification (GTDB taxonomy): domain Bacteria; phylum Bacillota; class Clostridia; order Oscillospirales; family Acutalibacteraceae; genus Eubacterium_R. Next base: position 7,454 of record CAYZPT010000004.1, on the reverse strand, counting down.
GCTCGCAGCAGTTGACGCAAAGCTTATTTACATTGGCGACACGTCGTTCAACGCCAACGCTTATTACAGAAACGGTGACACAACGACGTTCACGGGTAATTCAGGTAACTACAACGCATATTTTGAAGCGTCCACCGGCACGCTGTATCTTAAAGACTACTACGGTCCGCAGATTATTTCACACGCCGGTCAGGATATCAGCATCAGTTTAAGCGGAGAAAATAATGTATCCCACCAGTGTACAAGTACCGTTTTGAGCGCGGACTACGGCGTTCACGCAGGCGGCAACCTTACCATTAAGGGTAACGGCTCACTCAACATCACCTCAACGAGCACAAAGACGTCGCTCAAGCTATACGGCATTTACGCCGACGGCGCGGTTAATATTACCGAAAGCGCAGTAGTTGGCGTGCACTCAACCGGCACGCTGTATAACTACGGCATTTACGGCTACCGAGGCTATAATGCAAGCGGCAGTTCAAGGGTTACAATCTACACCAACACCGTATCAGACGGCTTTTCGTGCGGTATTTACGTTTACGCCGGAGCGATTAGCATATCATCAAGTAAGCTGACAACTATCGTTGCAGACGCTGCTGACACGACGGGCGTGCAGTACGGTATTTATAACTACGGTATGGATTCAAGCGTTACGGGCAACGGCAACGTCACATTAAGCGGCAGCGGCAAGGTTACGATCAACGCAAATTCGCCGAAAAATCTATTCGGCATTTACGCAGGTAACACGCAGAACAAAAACACCGCCGGCGTTGTTACGATAAACGGCGCGAACGTTGAAATAAAGGGCGCGTACTGCGGCATTAACTGCATTTCTACCGCAAGAGCAAGCGCGGCGGCTGACGTTGTAATCAACAACAGCACGTTCACCTTTACGGGCGAAAGCAGCGATTCGGACTACGCAATTGCGTCGTACTTCAACGGCGTCAGCATCAACAACAGTAACGTCACGATGAACTGCGATTCAGGTATCGTGCTTACCACTAAATCCGGCAGCGGCAATAATATTTCCACATACGGCGTTCACGTTACGGGCTCGTCAGTTGTGGATATCACCGCCAAAGGCTACGCTATGCTTGCAAAGGCAAACCCATATAGCGTGTTCAATCTGTCCTCGGGCGGCAAAATCAGCGTTTTGAGCACCGACGGACTGCCGCTTTCAAACATCTTTGTTGAGCTTCCCGCCACAACGATAATCCAGAACAGCGAGTACACCTCCTACGCTCATCCGAGCAACAGCAACGCGCGGTGCTACAAACCGACAAGCGGTGCGCTTGTGTTCAAGTACGCAGAGGGCTACACGGTGTCGTTTAACTCAAATGGCGGCAGCGGCTCAATGAACAGCGTTAACTATGTCAGCGGCACTTACACGCTGCCCGTTTGCACCTTCGGCGCGCCGAGCGGAATGAAGTTTAAGGGCTGGGCGACAAGTCCGAGCGGCTCGGTTATCGGAAGCACGTATAACGTGACGAAAGCCACCACGTTTTACGCAATATGGGAAAGCGGCGTTCACTATCACACAGGCAATTACGTTGCCGAGGTGCCCGCTTCCTGCCTGTCAACGGGAACGAAGGCGCACTACGAATGTACGGGCTGCGGCAAGCTGTTTACTGACAGTTCCTGCACCAACGAAACATCGCTTTCGCAGCTTGTAATTGCAAACACTCCGCACAATTGGGGCGCTTGGAGCGTAATCAAGGAGCCCACCGCGACTGAAACGGGGCTTAAAACGCGCGAATGTTCTGTCTGCTTCTCGCTTGACACCGAGGTTATCGACGCGCACGCGCATTCCTACACAATGCTGAAGCACAACGATAACTACCACTGGTATCAGTGCTCCTGCGGTTACTACGAGAATAAAGAGGCGCACAAATACATCAACAACGTTGCGCCAGCGATGATTGGCATTGACGGCGCGGTTTACAAAACCTGCTCCGTCTGCGGCAAAACGCTAGACGCGGTTATCGAAATCCCCGCGCTCAAATCAATCGGCATTAACAAGAAAGCTTTCACCTACAACGGCAATGTGCAAAAGCCCGCCGCAAAGGTTGTGGACGTTGAGGGCGCGCAGCTGAAATCGAACAATTACACCACCTTCTATTTCAACAAAAAATCAAAGAAAGTCGGCGTTTACAAGGTAAAGGTTTCGATGAAAGGCAATTACATCGGCTCAAAGGTTTTAACCTACAAGATTAACCCGAAGGGCACCGCGTTCAAAACCAAAAAGCCCAAAAAGAATTCGATTGCCCTCACCTGGAAAAAGCAGGCAACACAGACGACAGGCTACCAGATTCAGTACTCAACAAATAAAAAGTTCAAGAAAGGTAATAAGACTGTCACAATTAAGAATACAAAAACAACTAAAAAAACAATTAAAAAGCTCAAAGCAAAAAAGGTTTACTATGTTCGCATAAGGACATACAAAACCGTCGGCAAGAACACCTGCTACTCAACCTGGTCAGGTGCAAAAAAGATAAAAACTAAATAGATAAGTAAACGAAGAGCTGAATGCTCTTCGTTTTTTATACTTTTTTAACATTATGCAACAATTTATTTTGTTAATTTATACTATTTACTTTATCTATATATTATTCTATAATGAAGAAAAAAGGGAGGGCATACAAATGAAATATGCATTGATTACGGGTGCTGCAGGCGGGCTTGCAGGCGCTTGCGTTGAGGAACTTTGCAAGGACGACTGCTGGACGATTTTTGCAGCAGATATCACCGAGGACGGACTGAACGCGCTTGTTGAAAGAACGAACGACAGAGTTATCCCCGTTGTGCTTGATATCACCAGCACCGACAGCTGCAACACCGCGGCAAAAAAGATTGAGGAAATCGCGGGCAAGCTTGACGTTGTTGTCAACGCCGCTGGTATTCACACGATGGCGTCGCTGATTGAGGGCAATATCACCGACACGCTTGAAAAAATGATTAACATCAACGTGCTTGGTATGGTGCGCGTGAACAAGGCGATGTTCCCGCTGATTAAAGAGGCAAACGGCAGAATCATCAACTTTTCCTCCGAGTGCGGATGGGAAAAACCGCAGCCGTTTAACACGCCGTACGCAATCACAAAATACGCGGTTGAGGCGTACACAATCGGTCTGCGCCGCGAGCTTAACTTCCTCGGTATTGACGTGCTGAAAATCCAGCCCGGCTCATTCAAAACGGGTATGCACAATCAGGCAACCGCAGGCTATGATAAGCTGCTGCAGAGCACAGAGCTTTACAAACCCGTGCTGACGGTACTAAAGCCGCTGATGAGCACCGCTATGGCACACCCGAACGATAAAAAGTATCTTGTACAGACGGTTATAAAGATGATTAACGCAAAGCACCCGCGCACAAATTACAAATGCAAAAATACCTGGTACCTTGCAGCAATCAACCCTGTACCGGACAAAATAATAGATTTAGGCTACAAAAAGATTGTTGAACTTGGCTACAAGATAATGCAAAAGCAGGGCAAGGCATAAAACCAACCGAGCAGATTTAACTGCTCGGTTGGTTTTATTTATACATTGTATTCCGATATCGGTTTAACCGTCACATTACTGTCCTCGTCAAGCTCTACTACCCTGTCGCAATACTTGAGCATTGAACGACGGTGCGTAATAATAAAGCAGGTTTTGTCAGTCATTTCCTCGGTTATACTTTTAAGCACAACAGATTCGGTTTTTTCATCAAGAGCACTTGTTGCCTCATCAAGAACGATAATTGGCTTATTACCGATTAACGCTCTTGCAATTGAAATACGCTGCGCCTGTCCTTCTGAAAGACCGCCGGATTTTTCGCTGAGTTCGGTATCAAGACCGTCAGGTAATTTGTTGACAAAATGTTCTGCAGAAGCCATCCTGAGTGCACGCATCATATCGTCCTCAGTGGCATTTTTATCACCGATTCTGAGATTGTCGGCAATAGTACCGGACAGCAGAGTGTTACCCTGCGGGACGTAAGATATGAATCTTCTTGAATCAGGAGATGCAACTTCCACAGCGCTGTCATCAAGAATATATCTGATGCTACCGTTATTCGGCGTTGTAAGCGCTAAAAGCAAACGGATAATCGTAGTTTTGCCGGTGCCGGAGGGACCTATAACAGCAATCTTTTCACCCGGTTCAACGCGTAAGCTAAGATCTTTCAGAATCATCTCTCTGTCATATGCAAAGTCCAGATCTTCAACCACTACTCCGACCTTGTCAGGCATATCGTTTTTACCAAGATATTCCTCTTTGTTAAGATCTACAACACCGCAGATTCTTTTTGCGGAAATCAGCATACTGTAATACTGCGGTATAATTCCTGCAAGGCTGCTTATAGAACCCTGAACTCTCGACACAAGAGTGATAAAAATAGTGAGTGTTCCGTATGTAATATCGCCAGTGGAAATCCTGTATGCGCCCCAACAGAATGCAATAACGTAGCCTGCACTATACACAAGTTTCATAATTGCACCCATAACCGAACCAAGTTTGGCGTTTTTGAGCACAAGGTCAAGCCTTTTCTTCCGAAATGCATCCATGCTTTTTTCGTTATCGTCCTCCTTGCGAAACGTCTTTATAACAGTCAGTGAGGACAGATTCTCCTGCATAAACGAACGGTACTCCGATTCCGTCTGGCGAAGTTCAAACTGATACTTCTTATATCGTTCTTTAAAGATAACCATACAAACTGCGCCTATCGGACCTATAACAAGTGCAAAAAGTGCAATAGGCTTGTCGTAATAAAACAAGATACAAAACGACATTGCAAGCTGTGCAAAAATCAGGATTGTATTCGGAATTATGGAAATAAGCGCGTCCGACAGTGTAGCAATATCTGATGTGAGTCGGGTAACAAGATCGCCGCTGTGGAACTTGGAAATATCCAGCCACACGCTGCGCTGAATATCGCTAAAGAATTTTGTTCTCAGTGAAAACGAAAACTTTTCATTTATGTAACTGCTCAGTATGCTGCTACCAACACCTATAATAATAGACACTACTGTCGTAGCACACATCATCGCCATATTTTTTATATTAATATCACCGTTGGTCGCGTCATCAACAACGTATTTACCAACGATAGTGCTGACATATGATATCATCAGCGAAATGATACTGATAAGAAAAATAATAATCACGTAGCGATAATACGGTCTGATAATAGACAGCATCCACATTGTCAGTTTTTTGTTTTCTTCCTTGTTTTTTAGTGCCTTAATGACACGTTCTGTTTTTTTCATTAAAAACCTCAAATCAATTTTGGTGTTTATTATCTGAATAATCTAACCAATCTAACAATCTTTCTGTATATTCTTTGGGTGAAAGCAGGATGCTTCATACGAAAATTCATATAAAATGTCATAGTGTTCCGCCAGAAGCCCTTTTCGCAGTCTACTTCCCTGCTCTTGCGGATAGCCTTCGGCACGTACGCCACAAGCATATCGTAACGGATATTCCTGTCCGGCGCATAATGATTATCACCGAGGATGTCAAATGTGCCGTCACCGTTCACCTTGTAAATACGGTGCATCGCATACGAGCCGTCATCGCGTCTGAACATAACTAAATCGCCGACTTTTATTCTGCGCGAATTCATCGCAGTGAGAATAATCTCATCGCGGTCATTGATTAGAAACGGCGTCATACTTGTACCCTTAATCGGTAGCTGAACATCTTTACCGCTGTTCAGTTCCGCCTCAACAAGGGGCATTAGTTCACGCATAGTGAGAGATAAGTTTTTATCATCTAACATAGCATACCCCCGCTTTTTTCATCGCCGTACATAGTAGCAGCGTAAATAACGCCTGCAAGTCCCTGCATCAAGCCGTAGTTTCTGTCGTCTGTATCACACGGATGATATAGCACAAGACTGTCTTGCTCTATTCTATCACAAAGCAGGGTGAATAATCCACTGTTTTTTTCATTAATATTTGAGCAAGTCACCAAGCGTGCAGCATTGCCGCAGCAAAGGCAGTCGCGCTTAACAGAGAAATCGGAGCACAAATTCACTTTTGCGCGTTCCAGATCACGGTTGCAGATTGCGATAATCTCAGCATTATCAGTAAGTTGCAGCAGCCTTTTGCGAATAATTGCTTCGCCGCCGACGCCCGAACACCAGCCGTGCATAAATGCTACCCTATCCGGTGCGCGCAAATCACGCCAGTTGTGCTCATTTTCGTAGTAGTGCTGTTCCTCAAAACTGAGTAGCTGCAGCACTTTTTCATCGTGTTTGCCGGCGCTTAACGCGGCAATTGCAAGTGCAACGCCTGCAGCGCCATGAGCCGCGCCCGTAAGCTCCGGCTCGTATTTCAGCAGCTCGGGCAGTATTACCTCTGCAAGCGGAGCAGATACTTCATCCGGCATTTTTGGCAGCTGAACAGCAAGACCTGCGAGACCGCAAAGCAAGTCGCATCCAACCTCGCCAATAATTTCGGGTTTAAGCTTTTTGGCAAGCGTTACCGCGTCATCATAAAACATCTGCTCGCCGATCAGGTCGTATATATGAACCAGGCAAGCGATAACGCCACTTAAGCCGCTCTGCAGCATCACATTATTTGCATTCAGGCTGAAGCTGTCGCAATCCGTGATATATTTACCGAGCGGCGCATAATGGGATTTAAGTGCTGATAAAATCCTGCTGTCGCTTGTTTTTCGGTACAGCGCAGCGTAGGCGCAAAGTATACCTGCTAACCCGTCATAAAGCCCGAAACCCGCGCTCTGGAAGTACAGATTACCGTCGCTGCCCGATGTCAGGTAAGTAAAGCCTGAGGAAATCGCAGAGATATATCCTTCCTCAAGTCGCTCAAACATATATTCATAAATATCGCCGCTGCAAAGCTTGGGCGCTCTTTTTTCAAGCGGCCGTGCGGCAGCAAGTGAATGCTCAATAATTCTGCACTGCGCAGTCATATCTGCTGTGTTGAGCGAATCCAGTTGGTCTTTAACACAGTTTTCGGGCGTCTCGCAAAGGAAATTCTCTGCAAGTTCCCTGTCGCTGCCAAAAAGTCCGAGGCTATCAAAGCGCAGGCTGAAATACGGAATATCACCGCAAAGCACAGCGCGTACCTCCTCATCAAGTACGTCGCTCATATATTCAAGGCGATTTTCACGCTTGTCTTTAACATAAGCCGCAGATAACAGCGTGCGCACTGTCGGCTCGCGTTTTTCGCTGTCAAGCTTGCCGGCAAGCTCAATAATCTTAGCATACAGCTCAGTCGGGCGCAACAAAAAACGGAAACTACTGCCCGCAAAGCATCCCAGCGCTTTGCTAAGCATATCGGTGTTCTGCATAGCAAAACCATATGCCGCACAAAAGCCCTCTGTAACATCGCTTACATAATCATAAATAAAACAAGGCTTGCCGTTATAAATCAGATGAGTCTTCTCATCAGGGTTGTTGCAAATCAGCCCTGCTGTGAGCTTTGCTTCGCCATCTTCAAGCCGCCA
>CAYZPT010000003.1:0-37206 GCA_964480285.1 uncultured Bacteroides sp. | reverse complement strand
ATTTAAATTTAAATCGGGTTCCTTTTCGTCGTTGTTTAATTTTCAAGGTCCTTGTTGCCGTTCCCACTTGGGTGACGACTTGTACATAATATCAAATAAGAGGATTTTTGTCAACAGATTTTTTTGAAAAAATCGTATTTTTTATTACTTTTTGCAAATTATACAGAATAATCAATGAATGCCGTAAAAATCTATGCAATTATTATACATAGTGCCCAATTATAGGTTAAATATTACTTTACATATATTTATTACATTATATTATAGGGGACACAAAATATTGAAATTATTAGGTACTTGAATTTATAAGCCTTATTTGTTATAATTAGTAAAAATTATGAAAGGGGTTGATAGAATGCCTATCAGAATAGATAATGAACTTCCTGCAAAGCAAAGTCTTGAGATGGAAAACATCTTTGTTATGAGCAATCTACGTGCTGATACGCAGGATATCAGACCGCTTAAGATTATCATACTTAACTTAATGCCTACAAAGCTTGAAACCGAAACTCAACTGTTAAGATTATTGAGTAACAATCCGCTTCAGGTAGACGTTGAGTTTTTGCAGGTAGCGACTCACAAAGCAAAAAATGTATCCAAAAACCATATGGATAAGTTCTATCAAACCTTTGACGAAGTCGTCAATAAAAAGTATGACGGCATGATTATTACAGGAGCACCGGTTGAGCACCTCGAATTTGAGGAAGTCGACTATTGGGATGAGTTATGCGATATTATGGAATGGAGCACGAAGAATGTGTACTCCACCTGGTATATCTGCTGGGGCGCACAAGCTGGACTGTATTACCATTACGGTGTTAAGAAATACCCTCTTGAGAAGAAACTTTTCGGTGTTTATCCGCATTTCTGCCTTGATGACACGCACCCGTTAATGAGGGGCATTGACGATGTATACTATGCGCCGCACTCACGGCACACTGAGATAAAAAGGCAGGACATCGCGCAGGTAAAGGACTTACAGATACTATCCTACAGTGATGAAGCGGGCGTGCATATTCTTGCTGATATGGGCTGCCGAAAATTCTTTGTGACAGGTCACAGCGAATACGACCGCGATACACTTGCTAAAGAATACTACAGGGATCTGGAAAGAGGACTTGACATTAATATGCCTGTGAATTACTTTCCTAACGATGACGACAAGCTTGTACCGAAGATGATTTGGCGCACAACGGCAAACCTTCTTTTTAACAACTGGCTGAACTACTTTGTTTACCAGAAAACACCGTATGATTTAAATAACTTATAAAAGTTACCCCGCAGAGAGTATCTGCGGGGCGATTTTATTCGTATTGATATGCAATTTTCAGTGCCTTTTTCTTTACCATATCAGCAAGGCTCTGCGGCTCGATGACTTTAAGTTTATCGCCGAAGTTCATAATCCATGACACAAACCCATCGGACACCGCAGCGTCAATCGTAGTTTCAAAGTGGTTTGAATCAACAGCCACAAGAGGAATCTTTGCTCCGAAGCGATCCATCATCTCTTCGCGCAAATCAAGGTGGCAAAGAAGTTTGACTTCATCCGGCTCGCCGCTGAACATATTAAACATTTTTGAAACATAATCTGACACATCAATACCGCACTTGTATTCGCTGACCTCGCCTATATCGCGTGAATGCTCGTCCAGCTGCTCAATTCTACGAATACGGTCAAGACGCAGATTCATAAGATTATCATACTTTTCATTGTTACAAACAAGATAGTAATGATCATCCTTCCAGATAAGCGCATAAGGTGAAACTTTGAAAGTCTTTTGCGTATACGATTTGCGGTTCTGCTTGTCAATGTTGCGTCGTTTGTACTGAAACTTAACTTTGCGATGTTCGAGTATTGCATCGTGAAGGGCATCGATAATATAATAGATTTCCTCATTATCACATTTAGTATTAGAGTCAATATATACTTGCGATACAAGCTCTGCCGCCTCATTTTTAGATACAAGACCCTCAAGTTTTGCAACGAGGTCACGAGTTTTATCAGGAGTAATGAACCCCGCAGAAGTAACTGCATCAATAAGCAGACGCACTTGCGGGAGCTCAAAAGTACGGCTTGCGATGAAAAAGCCGCGATTTGAGGTATTTGAACTCACGATATCAAAACCTACAGAATTAAGCGTTTTAATATCTGCATAAATCGACTTGCGCTCACAAGTTATGCCATCTTTTTGCAGCAATCTGATAATATCGGTTGTTGTAAGCGGATTATTCTCATCCGAGTATTCGTAAAGATATTTGTACACCAACAGAGTCTTTGTCTTTGAACTCGACATATAATCACCTCATACTGATTATATCACTTTCAGCTGAGCTTTTCAACTATAGTACGAAAAACAGGACAGCAATCCTCAGCACCGCTTTTCCCCTCTTCACACATTACCACAATGCAGTACTCAGGATTATCATATGGATACATACCGGTAAACCAAGTGTTGCACAGTTCGCTTCCGTTTTTAAATTGACCTGTCTGTGCGGTACCCGTTTTACCAGCTGATTTGGAATCACCCGTTTCTGCATTATAGCCGGTACCTGAAGACACAGCAGAGCGAAGATATGAGCATAGCAAATGAGCTGTGTAAGATGAAATAGTTTGCGTTTCTTTCTTACGTTTGATTTCAGTAACACTTCCGTTACGTTCTTTCTTTGCTTTGAGTACAGTAGGCTGATTGTACTTACCGTCGTTTGCAACAGCACACATCATAGCACCAATCTGCAAAGGTGTAGAAGTGAGCCTGCCCTGACCGAAGCCAAGAAGAGCAAGTTCTCCGTCAGACTTCAGGTTGGATTTCGTTGGCAAATATGACGCTCTGAACTGCCAGTTATCGCATAATACTAAGCTACTGTCAAAGCCAAAGCGTTTCGCTGATCTTATTAGTTTTTCGCTTCCAAGTTTAAGCGCAAGGTTTGCAAAATAACAGTTGCAGGAATAAGCGAGGGCTGTTTCGAGATTTTCATATCCGTGAGCCCGGTGTTTCTGACAGGCGAAAACCGTATCCCCTATCTTAGTTTTTCCACTACATCTGTACACAAAATCGACACCGTTTTCAAGAGCGCACGCTGCCACAACTACCTTAAATACAGATCCGACTGCATACTGTTCTGCAGCCTTATTAATATATGTGTTTGTGGGTTTTGTAACGCAGGCAAGCACCTCTGCAGTCTTTGCGTCAAGCACAAGAACAATACCTTTATTAATAGATTTTGCGGCATTTTCTGTAACTTTCTGAATACGGCTGTCAAAAGTCATAATATACCCTTCGCGAGAAAGATAATTACCGTAATCAACAGTGCCTTCATCGCCGGAAAGTATTCTTCCTGTAGCGTCAATATGATAGCTTATTTTTAGTTCTCGCTTATAGTCATCGATATGACTTAAGAATCCTGATGAATCACGGCTGATAAACTGCTTTAAACTAGTGTCCGTATGATGAGTGTCAAATGTTCTTAGCGAGGTTTCTTTATTGCCTATTTTATGAACAACTGGATAACCGCTGTAAAGTTCATGAGTAATCGCTTTAACATCTTTTTCAGAATATGCAATGTTGATTGCGGCTAAATCATTTGTTACGGGTCGTATGACAGCAGATATTTCATCAATATTGTTATTTAATCTTTCGCCATTCATATAATAGAGCTGTGTTTCATCAGTGTCTATTGTTATGCTATAAGAATTATAACTCTGAGCTACGGCATACGATCCGCTGAACACTATATAGCCGAGTCTGCCAATGACTCCAACAAATAAAAGTGAAACTGTAACGGTTAATGCGATATATCTTTTAAACATAAAAATCCCCTCTGTACTATTGTTGTACAAAGGGGTAATTTTATTTGCGTTCTACGCGAAAAATAGCATCAGTTGAAACCTCAATATCACAGGCAAAAGAATATATGTCTGTTGCTTTATTAGCAACATCGGTGAATTCACCGTCATTTTCATTATAAAGCTCTTTGACTGTGATCTGATACGGCATTTTATCCGGCTCAACAACCTCAAGGACATCTCCCTGATAAAAACGGTTACGCTGCTTAACTGTGAGCCTTCCGTTTTCGTACTTATCAAAGAGAGCGCACACATCCCAGTTGCGGATGTAGCCGCCTGAGTTGAGCACCTGCCCATCCTTCATATGACCGAAGTTGAAACCTTCAGTGTATTCGCGGTGGCTCATCTTTTCCATCTCATCAAGGATCCACTGCGACGGCTTAAAATCCGCTTTGCGTCCGCCATTAAGATACTCATCGATAGCGTGACGGTAAGCGTATGTAACAATCGCGGTATAGTACTCGCTTTTTGCTCTGCCCTCAATTTTAAAGGAATCAATACCTGCTCTGTCAAGTTCTGGAATATGATCAATCATACATAGATCTTTTGAGTTAAAAATGTAAGTGCCTGTGTCGTCCTGATTAATCGGGAAATACTGACCGGGGCGTGTTTCCTCAACAAGCGAATATTTCCACCTGCAGGGTTGCGCACAGTCGCCACGGTTTGCATCCCTGCCAATCATATAATCAGAAAGGATGCAGCGTCCGCTGAAAGACATACACATCGCACCGTGAACAAAAACTTCAATTTCAAGGTTTGGGTTTGTTTTATCGCGTATTTCACGGATATCATCAAGCGAAAGTTCCCTGGCAGTTACAATACGTTTAGCTCCAAGATCATATAAAGCGTTTGCCGCTTCGAAGTTTACAATACCGACCTGTGTTGACATATGGATATCAACATCGGGAGCATATTTTTTTGCAAGAGTCATAACGCCCATATCTGCGATAATAAGTGCATCAATTCCTATTGAAGCAACGTATGAGAGATACTCCGGAAGCAGCGGAATCTCATTGTTACGCGGCAAAGTATTACATGTAAGATATACTTTTTTGCCCATACTGTGTGCAAGTTCAACCGCGCTTTTCAGCTCGTCCGCCTTGAAATTTGACGGATTTGTACGCATGCCGAACATCTCGCCGCCGAGATAAACGGCGTCAGCACCGAATTTAAGCGCTGAATTCAGGCGTTCATAGTCGCCTGCAGGCGAGAGAAGTTCTATATTCTGATTGCACATATTATTCACTCGCCTTTCAGTTTGAATTAAATACTACGCATCAAGATAAGGAGCGTATTCAGCAATCTTGGATCGGAATTCCTCGTTAGTTTCAGCTGTATAAAGCGTACCCTTTGTATCATGGAAGAAATACAACGCATTTGAATCAGCCGGATACAGCGCTGCAGTTATCGCCTTGATACCCGGGTTACTGATAGGTCCAGCCGGAAGTGATGACGATGACTCTGCTGAGATAGTCGAGTTGTTATTTGTGTTGTAGTACTGCATATAGTAATCGGCAGTGTGTGCTGATGTCGAAGATAGTGCAGGTTTAACCTTATTTGTAATATAGTCGGAAGTAGACTGACATCCGAGGAACGGGAAATTTGCTTTGTCCTGTAAACGGTTGTGAATTACTGCCGAAATTTCTCTCATCTGCTCTTCGTTAGCAGCCTCTTTCTGAATAATAGACGCTATCGTGATAATTTCATAGTCGGAAAGTCCGAGTTCTTCTGCTCTTGAACGGTACTTTTCAATATATTTTTTATCAAAGTTGTCAAGGAATTTTTTTATGGTTGAAGCCGCACTTTCATCAATATAGAATTCGTAAGTATCCGGGAAAAGATAGCCTTCAAGTCTGTAAGGGATTTTATCGTCAGCCTTAAGATCGGCTACAGTTGAGTAAGTGAACTCAGTTGACTGAATAACAGAAAGCAGCGCCTGCTTATCGCAAACATCGTTATCCGCCAGTTTTTCAACAATCTCAGGTACAGTATAACCCTCAGGGAATGTTAGTGTAACGGTCTCACTGGAAATGTTTTCACCCTGCAAGGTTATCAACATACCTTCAAGACCCATTTTGCCGTTCAGATAGTACACACCGGCGTCAAACGGACCGCCAAGTTTATTGGAAGTAAACACCTTATCACGAATCTTAATGAACACTTTGCAGAAGTTCCTGCATCTGATAAGGCCATTATCGGCAAAAGCATCAATCGCGTCGTCGCTGCTTTTAACTTCCTGTGTGAACGAAACTGTAACCGATGACTTGGTTTTTGTTATAGCAAGAACATCGTTCATACACAGAATTGCATAAATTGAAGCCGCCATTGACAGCACAATAACAATAATAAAGAAGAGATACGTAGAGCCAACTCCCGAGTTTTTCTTCTTCTTTTTCTTTTTAGCAACTGCTGCAGATCCAGATGTTTTATTCGAACTGCTGTCACTGTGATTAGAAAAATAAATGTCGTTTGAATTTGACTTGGAATCCTGTTTAAAGTCCATTTTACCCTCCCAAATTCTCAATTGATTTATCTGTAATTAAAAAGTTTACTGCAATATCGTGTTCTTCAAGCGGTATGGTGTTACAAATCATTTCATCGTAGCAAAGCCCGATGCTTGTACCGCCAAAGTTTTCAAGAAATCTGTCATAGTATCCGCCGCCGTAGCCGAGCCGATGCCCATCACGGTTAAAAGATACCCCTGGAACAATTATAATAGAATTTTCAAAATCTTCAAGTCTTTTATTAAAATTTATATCAGGCTCTCTGACACCGAAGGTGCCGACAGTGAGCTGCGAAAGCGAATTTATTATGTAAAAACTCATCTTACCGTGCTTATCTTCGCAATATGGAACGGCCACGATTTTGCCTGAATCTAGCGCGGAGTTAATGAGCGGCTCGGTGTTTATTTCGCCGTCAAGGTTAACGTAAACGAGCAGCTTATCCGCGGCTTTGTATTTTTCAAGAGATGTGACAAAGGCGGTGATTTTGCCGTCTTTGACTTCCCTGTCAGTTATTTTTTTCCGCTTTTCAATGAGTTCTTTGCGAAGCGTGCTTTTTACTTGCATTGTATCTGCTGCCTTACTGCTTCGGCAACGTCTGCGCCCTTGAGCTTTTTGACGATTTCAAGTCCAAACTCAATACACACGCCTGCGCCGCGGGCAGTGATGAAGTTGCCGTCGGTCACTACATATTTATCGGAGAGAGTTGCACCATCAAGCGCATCCTCAAAGCCCGGGAAGCAGGTAACTTCTTTACCGTCGAGAAGTCCCTTATGCCCGAGTATTGACGGCGCCGCACAGATCGCGCAAACTGGAACATCAATATTAACTGCATTATCGATTGCTTTTTGTACATCGGGGTTATTTTCAAGATTGAGAGTTCCGGGCATACCACCCGGAAGCATAATAGCTTCTACATCATAAAAATCGAACTCATCAATCGTGATGTCGCTAGTTACCTGCACCCCGCAGGACGAGGATACTAGCTTGCCCGTAACGCCTACCGTTTTAACCTCTATTCCTGCTCTTGTCATCATATCGAGCGGTGCAAGGGCTTCTATAATTTCAAATCCGTCAGCTAAAAAAACATATACCATAATTTATTTCTCACTTATCAGAGCAGTCGGGCTGCTCAGATTATATCCTTCAAAAAGATACTCAATTATTTCAGGCGTCTGTTCAAATTCAATGCTTTCAATCGCAATTTTACGGCTGATAAATCTTGATGAGTAAAAGTTAATCAAACTGTCTTCAGCCGGTATAAGGCAAACCGTACTACCGCCGTCTATACAGTGTTCAATAAGTTTTGACATATACCCTCGACCTTTGTATTTGTCAAGGGTACACGCAGCATAAATGTAACTTGCGTTGATACCGTCAGCTATACAGTCAACAAGATACATCATCGACACTGCTTCACTGCCCACAAAATATGCGAGACATTTCGCATCTTTCACATTATCAATAAAGTATAGTATTTCTTCATCACTGTCGCCGAAAGCCTGCTGCCACAGGCGGATAATCTGTTTTTTGTCTTTACAATAATCAACCATGATACACCGCCGTATATTTTTCAAGTATGATCTCAGGGTAATACGACTGCTTTGCTTTGCGCAATCCCTCAATACCAAGATCCTCTTCCCTGTTTACATAGGTATAATCATGCAGGCAGTTTTTTGTAAACTCCTGATTGATAATCGGGTACGCGCCCTGAATGTCGGCGGAAGCCTTTTCAAAATGAGTTACAAAGCACCTGCCGTTTTGCTGCGGCTCGCCAAGGCAGAACGCAACGACCTCGCCGTTTGTACGGATAAGACCGCCCTTCCATCCAAGCTCATCAAAGGCATAAAGTGCCTTTTTAACAGCGCTTAATTCGTCGTAGTAGTCAGAGTCGCCGTCGCCCTTTTCCTCAATCCAGCGCAGGTTAGTTTGCAGACATTCCTCAATATTGGCGGAGGAGATTTCCTCAAAACACCAGTCCGGATTGTTCTTTTTGAAATTTGTGATGTGATTACGCTTGCCGTGCAGCTTTTTGCCGGAAAGCGTGGTCATTCTCTCAACAAGATAGATGTAATCGTTGTCGCCAGGGTCGTTTGAATAATCAAACTCACCGAAAAATGCCTCCTGCAAAAGCAGCTTGTAGCCCTCGGTCACACCATAGATTTTAGGAGTGGCGCCGAGAGATTTTGCGTCATCAATTATCTGCCTGACTGCGTCGGTGAAGTCGCCCTCGCCAAGCGGCACGGAGTACATAACGTGCTTTTTGTCGCCCCACCTGCAGAACAAAAAGTCCTTGTAGTGCGCAATCTGCGTGTTATATGTGTCCGTCCATATGTACATATTGCCAAAGGTGTACTCGCAGTTAAGGCTATTTGCGTGCTTTAAGCACTCGTTTGCCCAGCCTATGTCTGAAAGCTCGGGCGTTTTAAACTGTAGCATCTTTAATTTCCTCGTCTACTAATTCACATATTTTGCCGTGGATTGTATCTATGGGGAGGAGTTTGCCGTTTTCGGTGCATTCAACAACGCACCAGTGCTGTTTGTTTGCCGTGTAAAGTGCCGACTTGCGGCATTTTTTAAGGAATTCGACGTTGCTTTCGTGCACGTCTTTTTTATTTTCGTCACCGCTGTAGCGGTCAGTCATAAGCTTCTGGGAAATCTCAACCGGAACATCGAGATAAATAACAAGGTCGGGCTTAGGAATGCCGATTTTGTTATATTCAAAATCTTCGCTCCAGTCGAGGTATTCGTCCCACTCGCTCTGGTCGAGCTTTTCCATCTGATAAATCGAATTGGACGTTGCGTATCTGTCGGCAAGGATAAGCGTGCCGTTATCGTAATCTTCTTTCCAATTCAGTTTATATGATGCAAATCGGTCAACCGCGTAAAATGCACCGGCAGCGTAAGCATTGACATCATCTGCCGACTTACCGAATTCGCCTGCAAGGTACATATTAACAAGTGTGCTTGACGGAGAATCATAGTCCGGTAGTTTAATCTTTTTAAAATCAACTCCGCTGTCAGTCAGGTGCTGTTCAAGCAAAGCCGTCTGCGTTGACTTACCGCTGCCGTCAAGCCCTTCAATTATTATCAGTTTTGGCATCTTTTCTCTCTAACTTTCTCTTATTGCCCTGTTCGTCAACGATGTAAGTATTTTCAAGCTGGCTTATAAGGCTTGCTTTATATGAATTGATATACTCAAGCCTTAAGTTAGCCTGCTCCTGCTTTTCTTCAGCTGTAAGTCCCTCAGGAGTCTTTGACTTGCGGGCAAGTTCATTTATTCTGTTAATTTTTTTCTGTTCCATCAGTCCAAAAAGTCCTTAAGTTTCTTGCTTCTGCTCGGGTGGCGGAGCTTGCGCAGCGCTTTAGCTTCAATCTGTCTGATACGCTCACGTGTTACGTTGAACTCCTTGCCAACCTCTTCGAGCGTTTTCGGATTGCCGTCCTCAAGGCCGAAGCGAAGTGACAGCACCTTTTCTTCACGAGGAGTAAGAGTTTTTAGCACCTCAGCAAGCTGTTCCTTGAGCAGACTCATTGAAGCCGCATCAGCAGGTGCAAGAGCATCATCATCGGGAATAAAGTCACCGAGGTGGGAATCCTCTTCCTCGCCGATCGGAGTTTCAAGCGATACCGGATCCTGAGCAACACGCAGGATTTCACGCACTTTGTCGCATGGCATTTCAAGATACTCTGCAATTTCCTCAGGTGTCGGCTCATGACCGTTGAGGTGAAGTAGCTGAGACTTTGCTTTCTTAACCTTGTTGATAGTTTCAACCATATGAACGGGAATTCTTATTGTACGTGCCTGATCAGCGATTGCACGTGTGATTGCCTGACGGATCCACCATGTTGCATAAGTTGAAAACTTAAATCCCTTGGTATAATCGAACTTATCAACTGCCTTGATAAGACCGAGATTACCCTCCTGAATAAGATCAAGAAACTGCATACCTCTGCCGACATACCTTTTAGCAATACTTACAACCAGACGAAGATTTGCTTCGGCAAGGCGCTTCTTAGCGTTCTCATCGTCTTCGGCAATCTTGATAGCAAGCTCGATTTCCTCCTCTGCAGTGAGGAGCGGAATTCGTCCGATTTCCTTAAGATATACCTTAACAGGATCATCCATAGCAGCATTGTCGTTAACAGCTACTGTTTCAGCTGCGTCAGTCTCCTTAGGCAGATCAACTTCAAGAGTGATGCCGTCAAGAGTTTCTGCTGAGAAGTCATCAACAATATTGATGTTGGCAGCATCGATCATCTCGTTAAGCTTTTCAAGCTCCTCAACATCAAGGTCGAGCTCAACAATCATATTGTCAATTTCCTGTGCAGTAAGATGACCAGTGTTCTTGCCCTTTTCTACGAGTTTTTTAAACGCAGCCATCTTCTTCTCTTCATGAGTTGCAACCGTATTATTAGTATTCTTTTCCATAATATATTCTCCTCACTATGTACTACCTTAATTTATATATCAACCAAACAGTTTTCGGAATTCATCATCACTGATATCACTTAAATCAGTGCTTGTGACTTGTTCTTTGGCAAATTCTTCCTTAATAATGTCAATACAATCAAGGAATTCCTTTTCGGGATTTGTACTCTCTGCAGAGCGTGCAATTATTCCTGACAGCCTGCCCATTTCATTATCACTGAGCACCTCGCTGAAATGTATCAAGTCAACATCAAGCTTCAGGCTAATTCTTTCGCATACAAGCGAATAGATTTTCTGATGAAAGCCCGGTGTAATTACAGAAACGTCTATTCTATCGGTGTATTTGATAAGCTTTTTGTGGTGCAGGAGCAGACCTATAAGCCTGTCCTCCGCCCTTAGCTTGCGTGTTGATGAAGAAGAATCAAAGCTTTCTTTATGATTCTTGCGCATGCTGTCGGCGACAGCAGATTTGGTTTCAATACGTCTCGCACGGGATCGCGCACGTTTTGTATAATTTGCAAGCTGCAATTTGATATTGTTCTTATCAACACCGAGTTCCTCTGCAAGCCTTGAAACATATATATCCTGCTCAATAGGCGTTGCAGTGCTCAGTATACGCACACACTCATTGAGGAAGTCAAGCTTGCCATGAGTGGTGTTTATGTTGTACTTGTTCCTTGCGCTGAGGATTTCAAACTCGGTTTCGTTCGAAGCGCCCTCAAGCATTGCGGCGAACTTGTCCCGTCCCTGATTCTTAATAATCTCATCTGGATCCTTGCCACCTGACAGCGCAGGGATTCGCACCTTAACATCGGTTTTATCAAAAAGTGTAATAGCTTTGTTAAGCGCTTTCTGACCTGCTTCATCGGCATCGTATGCAAGAATGACCTCGCTTGCATAGCGCGAAATCAAACGAACCTGTTCTGCAGTCAGTGCAGTTCCGCAGCCTGCGACTGCGTTTGTAAAGCCTGCCTGGTGCATTGCGATAACGTCCATATATCCCTCGCAAAGAATCAGACTGTCCTTGCCGCTGTCCTTTGCAAGATTCAGGGCAAACAACTCGTTTGTCTTTTTGTAGACCATTGTGTCGCCGGTGTTTATATATTTAGGCTTAGAGTCGTCAAGCACTCGCCCGCCAAATGCAATTACGTTGCCGCGAACATCAATAATCGGAGTCATAACTCTGTTTCTGAATATGTCGTAATAACTCTTCTGGCCGCGTTTTACCAGTCCGGCAGCTTCCATATCTGATACATAGAATCCCTTTGACTTCAGATGCTTAAGCAGCATATCCCAGGAGTCGGGAGCATAACCGAGCCCGAACTTTGTGATGGTTTTCTTTGACAGACCGCGATTGACATAGTAGTTAAGCCCAACCTTGCCTTCTTCGCTCATCATATAGGTGTGGAAGAACTTTGCCGCCTCACGATTAATTGAAAGTATTGTTTTGCGTTGCTTAGCAATTGAATTATCGTAGCCGTCATCGGGCATCTGGAGTCCTGCTCTTGCGGCAAGTGACTTTACAGCGTCAATATAATCAAAATTTTCAATTCGCTTTACAAAGCCGATAGCATCGCCGCCTGCACCGCATCCGAAACAATAAAAAGACTGAGTGTCAGGATATACGGTGAATGATGGTGTTTTTTCATTATGGAACGGACACAGACCAACATAAGTCCTGCCCCTTCTTCTTAGAGTAACGTAGGTTGAAATTACGTCGTTAATATCTGTTCTCAGTTTTAAATCATTAATAAAGCTGTCGCTTATTGCCATAATCTCAACCCCTTTCGTAATTTATTCTAACCAGAATTTCGGCACAAACAATTCGTTAAACGTCCTGACCGAATAAGTATCGCTCATACCTGCAATATAGTCACAGACTGCGCGTTCTTCGCCGTCACGTTCAGCAATAGCAATGTAATCTCTCGGAAGCTTGTCCGTATTATTTATGTAGTAATCGTATAACTTTTCAATCATCGCAACGGCTTTGACCTCTTCGCTCTTGCAAACAGGATTGCGGTAAACCGCTGTGAACATAAATTCGTGCAGATCATCAAAATAAGCGTAATAATCTTTATCCATACGAATTTTGTCGCCGACCTGACTGTTATCAACAACATTCTGCACCATTGAGTCAATTCGCTCGCCCTTGCTCATACCAAGCTTAATACGGATATCAAGAGGGATTGACTCCTCAGTCATCACACCGGCGCGTATAGCGTCATCAATATCGTGATTAATGTATGCTATATGGTCGGCAATGCGGATAATCTGACCTTCAAGCGTGTAAGCTTCTTCACCGCGAGTGTGACAAAGGATGCCGTTCTTAACCTCATCGGTAAGATTAAGTCCCTGCCCTTCCTTTTCTATGCACTCTGCAACGCGAACGCTCTGTTCAAAATGCTTGAAGCCAAACGGCGATAAAGCGTCAAGCGCCCTTTCGCCAGCGTGGCCGAAAGGCGTGTGCCCGAGGTCGTGACCCAAAGCAATTGCTTCCGTCAAATCCTCATTAAGCTGCAACGCTCTTGCAATTGTGCGCGCAATCTGCGAAACCTCAAGCGTATGGGTAAGCCTTGTCCTATAATGATCACCGGACGGTGCAAGGAAAACCTGCGTCTTATGCTTAAGACGACGGAACGACTGACTGTGAATAATTCTGTCGCGGTCGCGCTGGAAACATGTTCTTATATCGCATTCCTCTTCTTCCCTGCTTCTGCCCCTTGAATTGCAGGCAAGCGTTGCGCGGGGAGATAATATTTTCTTTTCATTTTCTTCAGTTATAACTCTGATTTTTTCCACAATATGCTCCGAAAAACGCTATTTTTATAATTATTTACTCAAAAAAGTAAAAAATTCCTTTAATAATATTGATTATTTTAAAATAAAATATTAAAATAATCAAGAGGTATTACTATGAAATATGTATTTTTAACAATTGTAGTGCTGATAATAGCCGCCTTTTTGTATTATGAGGACTACAAAATTGACATCACAAACTACAAAATCACATCTAGGGATATTGCAACTACAGTAAAAATTGTGCATCTGTCCGATCTGCACTCATCTCCAAGGAAGAAAGTGCTTGAGCATATCAGGACAATTCGCCCTGATCTGATTTTTATAACCGGCGACTACATCAATGAAAAAGGCAAAAACAAGGACAAGATGCTCTCTTACGGCAAAGAGCTGTTGGCAATCGCTCCGGTTTACTATATAACAGGTAACCATGAACGCAGACTTGATTACTTTAGTGAACTAATGGACGAGCTGCGCGGCATTGGTTTTAACGTGCTTCTTGATGAGATTGAAAGCGTCACAGTTAACGGCAGTGTAATTAACTTACTCGGTCTTGACGAAAATCAGGCTGACCATTCGGATTACAAGGCGCGCAAAGAAGGCACTTTCGTTTACAAAGATGAATCGCACCTGTTCAATGAACTTTCAGGTATGGACGGTTTTAAAATTGTTCTTTCGCACTTCCCCGAAAACTTTGCAGGTGTAAGCGAAATGAACTATTCGCAGTATGATTTTGACTTGCAGCTTTCAGGTCACGCACACGGCGGACAGTTTATTCTACCGTTTATCGGATCGGTATTCTCACCAGGTCAGGGTTGGTTCCCAAAATATGCCAGAGGCTCGTTTGGCGAACGACCCAAATTGATTGTAAGCCGCGGAATAGGTAATGCGGAATTCCCGTTCAGGCTGTTCAATCATCCCGAAATTATTGCAATCAGGCTGTCAAAGCCACTTGACAAGGAGTAAAAATGTTTGTAAGTGAAGTTAAAACAAAACCACCAAAAGAATTTGCATCTGATCTGCAGGAATGTGTCTACAAAGCGCTTGCAGAACTTGAAATCCCGTTTGAACGCGTTGACACAGGTGATGCTGTGACAATGGAAGACTGCATCGAGATAGATAAGAAACTCAGTTGCAAGGTTGTTAAAACGCTGTTCCTTTGTAACAGGCAAAAGACTAATTATTATCTTTTTGTAACACCCGGCGACAAACCGTTTGTGACAAAGGACTTCGGCAAGGCGCTCGGCGTTTCAAGAGTATCGTTTGCACCGAGTGATTTATTATTGGATATGATGCAAACCAAAGTAGGTGCAACAACGGTTTACAGCCTTTTGCTTGATAGCGCAAATGACGTGCGAATTGTAATTGATAAAGAAGTGCTTAACGAAGAAAACTACGGTTGCACAGACGGCACTTTTAACTGCTATATGAAGGTTAAAACTGCTGATATTCTTGAAAAGCTGATACCCCATACAGGTCACACAGCTGAGATAATTGAAGTATAAAACAATGCTGTACTCAAAACGAGTACAGCATTTTAATTTGTTTTATCAAAAATTGTTCCTGTGATATTAAGCGAGTATTTGCCGCCGCTCATATCAGTGAGCTTTGACGAAAGGTCGTCTACCTTGTCAGCTTTAAGCGAAAATGTAACCTTAACATTGTCTGCAAAATCAGTATTTATAACATTTGCGCCGAAGTCTGCAAGAAGAGTGTTAAGCCTGTCATAAAATGAATATTCCATAACCGTTTCGATAACCGCGCATTCAGCCATTGTAATGATATGACCAGCCTCAAGCGCAATTTTTGAGGTATGCGAATACGCGCGAACAAGACCGCCTGCGCCGAGAAGCGTGCCGCCAAAATAACGTGTAGCAACAACACAGACATCGGTAACACCTGCTTTAAGTATAACATCAAGCACGGGCACGCCTGCTGTGCCGCCCGGCTCACCGTCATCGGAATAGCGCTGCGTATTATTTTCACGCAGGAAATAGGCATAGACATTGTGCGTTGCATCCCAGTGCTTAGACTTAATCTCATTTATGAAAGCGACTGCCTCGTCCTGCGTTTTAACAGGCTTGACATAGCCGATAAACTTTGACTTTTTTTCAATAAAGAAGTCGTCAGCCGCGAATTCTACAGTTTTGTATTCGTGCATTATTACCCTCAAACAAAAACAAGGCAACAGAGCGTATCTGTTGCCATTATTTTTTGATTACGCTTTTTTAGCAAATCTCTTGTTGAATCTGTCAACACGTCCACCTGTATCAACGAGCTTCTGCTTACCGGTGAAGAACGGGTGGCATTTTGAACAAATATCAACTCTCATATCGCCCTTTGTGCTCTTGGTTTCATAAGTAGCACCGCAGGCGCATCTTACTGTGCAAGTTTCATACTTAGGATGAATTCCGTCTTTCATTACTTTCACCTCTCTTAATTCACGAGATATCTTATAACGCAAAACATTATAACAAATGAATTGCAAAAATGCAAGTGTTTTTTAAAATTATTTGTAAACGCACTCTTCTGACAGTGAAAACGAATACAAAAGCGCCTGTTTTACAGGTTTTTTCAGAGTTTTCTCTGCTGCTATTCTGTAGAACGCAAGCTGCTTTTTGTAAAGGTCAAGTAGCTCGTCAGCAGATTTAACATAGTCGGTTTTGTAGTCAACAAGCACAAGCTCACCGTTCTCCTCAAATATGCAGTCGGCAATTCCTTGCACAAGGATTTTATCCTCAAACTTGGTATCCTCAAGCTCGCAGGCAGGTATAAGCGAGGTCACTTTAAGCTCACGGTACACCGCAGGGCTTTTAAGCAAACGCATTGCAATGTCGCTGTTGAAGAATGCTCTGAGCTTGTCTCTGTCAAGCACCTCAGCCTGCTTTTCTGTAATAAAGCACTTATCTTTCAAACGTTCAACCTCTGACTCAATATCATCTTTTGCTATGTTAAAATCAGCATACTGCATAAATGCATGCATCGCACTTCCCTTTTCTGCGGAGGTCATTCCGCTTGAATCGAGAAACGCGGGCTTTGTCTTTGCAAAGAACCTGAAACCGCCGTCACGCTCGTCAAGTTCTGACGCGCTGCGTTTAGAAGAAAAGGAAGAAAGTTCACTCGCGTAGTATTTATAGCTTAACTTATTTCTGATTGCACTTACAATTTCATCATCAGGCATTGCCTCGTGACTTTTTGCAATAACAGATTCTTCAAATGAGCCGTCAAAGAAAATGCGCATATCAAAATCAAATGAAACATCGGGCATTATATCGACTGAAGTCATCTTGCGAAGCTCAGTGCTGTCCTTATGCAAAAGCGCAGTCATAAGCAGCAGATCGGCATCACAAAGAATATGCTTAACAGTAGGCGGATATATTTTGCCGTCTATTATTTTAGACGCAGCTTTTTTAACCGCAGAAGTCAAATTCTTATACGAAGCAAATGTGATGAACTGCTCTTTAGCACGTGTGATTGCAACATAAAGAACTCGTAGATTCTCACTCATCAGAGCACTTTCATTCATATTCTTTATGCATGAATACTGCATTGAATTGTATCTGAAAAGCCCAGCTTCATTATAGACCTTGAGTCCTATTCCACATTGATTATTAAGCTGAATAAGCCCGCGTAAATCATCTGTATTGTATCTGGTCGAGGACGACGCAAATATACAAACCGGGAATTCAAGACCCTTTGACTGATGTACCGACATCAGCTTAACCGAACTTTCACCGCTAAAGCCAAGCTCCGCGCTGTCAACAGAAACATTGTTATTTATAACGCTGTCAACGAAACGTATGTACGAAGTAAGACCGACATTTTCACCTTTGTCAAATACAGTAGCAAGTTCAACAAACTTCATCACATTAAGCTTACGCTGACGCGCGTCGCCCATAGCTGAAATAACAGACAGGAACGAAGTGTCACTGATAATCTGTCTCAGGAAGTTCTCAACACTCATTGAAGCAGCATAGCGGCGGTATTTATCAAGATCTGCGATAAATTTTGAGAAAGTGCCCTCCTCAGCCATTATGCATGCATAGAGATTCTTATGATTATTATTGACTTTCGCATGTGCAATCTGCTCCGCAGTGTAACCATAGAATACAGACATCAATGTTGCGAGAAGCGGAACATCACGTGACGGATTATCAATTGTGCGAAGAAGCGAAAGAAGAATAACAACCTCGTTATTTTCAAACAGATTAACACGGTTATTTGCACTTGCAGGTATGCCGTACTCCGCAAAGACTTTACTCCAAACAGGCAATTTGTTTTTTGGTGAACGGAATAAAACAGCAAAGTCAGAAAAGCCGATTTTACGGTAATTTTCGCCCTCACGAATAAGCTCACCGCTTTTGACCTTGTTCAGTATGAACTTTGCCGCCTGTCGTGCCTCATACTCCTCTGCATCGCAATCCTCAGGCGTTTCAAGCAGGCAAAGCTGTGCAGAAGGTACATCACATTCAGCATAATCGGAGCTGTAATTAAGATAATCTTCGTCAGTATAATCAAGCTCGCCAATGCGACGACTCATAATCTTAGAAAAGACAAAATTTGTGTAGTCGCAAATGCCCTTTCGCGAACGGAAGTTGCTGTCAAGAATAATTTTTTGTTGCTGTGAGGTCGAATCTTCTAAGTAAGGTGTATAGTAATCCTTCTTTTTGTTGAATATCTCCGGCATTGCAAGTCTGAAGCGGTAGATACTCTGCTTGACGTCACCAACCATAAATCGGTTATAACCGTTTGAAAGCGACGCAAATAAAGCGTCCTGTGCGGCGTTTGTGTCCTGATACTCATCAACAAGTATTTCGTCATAAGAGTTTTTCAGCTCGCTCGCAAGGTCAGTGCGAATTAACTCACCTTTGTCTCCGATTGATAAAAGCAGTTCGATTGCGAAATGCTCAATATCAGAAAACGAATACGCATTCATTTCACGCTTTACTTCTAGTGTTTTTTTGCTGAATTCACGAACTATGCCGCAAAAGGTTTTAATAATGGGATACAGGTACTCGTTATCTCGTTGAATATCTTCCGTATCAGCGGTTAAAAGCGGTTTAATATCTTTTTTTACAATATCCTTATATATATTTCTGCAATTGGTAAGATATTCCTTAACCGGACTTGTATAACCGCGCTTTGACGGCATTGTAGAAAACTTTATTAATTCAGCCTTGCTCTTCAGATCATCAAGTGATGAAATGTTTGAATCTGTAAGGCTTTCAAAAATTCCCCTGTCCTTTTGCAGCATTTGCGAATACTTTTCATATAGCTCGTCTCCTGTGTCAAGTGCAGTCTCAGCACGATTGACTATAGACAGCGCATCCTCTGCTGCAATGCGAACCTCGTTAAAAATGTACTTTCCAAAGTAGCTGTCCTCAAGAGGAATATCGGGATTGTACTGATCACAGCACATATCAAGCCATTTTTCCGGAAACGGTTGGGTGGAAATATAATTTGATACACGCTTAACGGCATTAACCAGATCACGGTCATTTTTTGTTGAGCAAAGGAGTTCAACAAGAGCTTTAAACTGATCACTGTCAGTCTTATAATGCTCCTCAATAATTTCGTTAATTACGGTATCCTCAATGAGCAACTGCTCTGCGTTATCAAGGATTTTGAAGTCCTGCGCAATGTTGAGATTAAAAAAATTCTCGCGCACAAGATTGATACAAAACGAGTCAATGGTGCATATTTTTGCAGAAGGAAGAAGCGAAATTTGTTTGAGAATATTAGTGTTATTCGGCTCTTCCTTGGAAATATCGGTAAGCTTTCTCGATATTCTCGCGCGCATTTCCGCAGCTGCAGCATTTGTAAATGTAACTACAAGCAGGCGGTCAATGCTTGTCGGATTTGAATCATCGGTAATTTTCCTGACTACGCGTTCAGTTAGGACTGCAGTCTTACCTGAACCGGCAGCAGCGGATACAAGAATGTCCGAATTCCGCGCATTAATGGCGTTTTGCTGTGCATTTGTCCACTTAGGCATCATTCTCACCGCCTTTCAGAATATCAAGTGTTTTAGCATTATCCAACTTCTCTGCTTCACGTTTCGGTACTTCACGCCTGTTCATGCATACAGCGCGATAGTCGCAGTATTCGCAGGTTTTATCGTGATTTATGCCATTAATTGGGTTCTGTGAGATATTACCTGATTGCAGTGAATCTCCCATCTGCACAATTAAAGAATTAATTTTATTTGCAATTATTCCAAGCTCTTCAAGCGACACAACACTTCCGCTGACGCCGCTTTTCTCACTGTATTTTACAGGAATATATGTGCCTTCAAGGTCGTGCTCCATATGTTTTGCCACTTCATGCTCTGCATCATTAAGCACAAGACCTCTGACTTTGAATTCATCTTTCTCTTTCTTCTCAAAATCCTTTTTGTCATTTTTATTATCAACAGAAATCACCTTACGTGCTGAGTGCATATACAACACACCGCTGGAAATGCCGCTGTACTCGCTGTCGCTTTGCGCAAGAGTAAAGAGATAAATGAACATCTGCAGATTGAGACCATACAGTATATCAGAAAGCGAAAATTCTTTGTATCCGGACTTATAATCTACAACACGGATGTACTGTTTACCGTTTTCCTCATAAACATCAACACGGTCAACAGCACCCTTGATGCGTATGCTGCCGCCGTTTGAAAGCGGGATTTGAGCAGATTTAACCTCTGCATCATCGCCGATTGTAAGCTCAAACGCTTTTGCTTCAAAATCAGACTGGCTGAACTCATCACGAAGTCGCAAAACTACAGAAATGAGCATCTTAGAAAGGCGCATAAACTGATATTTGAAGCGCGGGGTAAATTTATCCGAATCCCCCATTTTAGTATTGAGAAACGCTTCAAGATGAGAGTTAACGCTTATAGTTACAGCCTCGTCTGACATATCGGTCAGACCCTTGCTGCCGTTATCCTTAATAATCTGTTCGAGCACATAGTGAATAACAGTGCCGGTCTGCATCGGGTCCATCTCTGCGCGCATAAGAGGTCTTGCATTAAGACCGAATTTACAGAAATATCGGAAGGCACAATTAAAATAGTCCTCTATTCTTGATGCAGAGAGGTACATATTTTTGTTGAACAAATCCGTTGCAAGCTCGGCATTATCGATATTTATATCATCATTTCTAACTAGTCTTCTGACAGCATTAAGGCGTGTTTTGTAATCGTCCTCACTGTCAAAATATTTTTCGAGTGAGGACACCATTATGTCATCCTTACCGTAGGACTCAGCGAGAAGTTCAAATGCGTTATCTTTGCTCTCAATCTTGTCAAGCGTGATTTCGTCAGTGTAACTGTATGTAGGAAGATTCGGGTAAACTGTCTGCACACCGCGAACGATTGACGACTCAGTGCCGTTTCTCAGCGGATCACGATATGAAATATACAGCTTTTCGCTTGCAGCGCAAACCGCCATATATGCAAAATACTTCTCCTGCGCATTCAGAATCTCGCCGTATGAATACAGCTTGAAGTCGTTGTTAATAAGCGTAACGCGGTCTGTTTCAGATAGCAGTCCTGCTGAAGCGACAGCCTGTGGGAATTCTCCCTCATTTGCACCTGCAACGAATACGGCACGCGGGTTGTCGCAGCGGATTCTGTCTGCAGAGCCTATCTGCACATTGTCAAGCCCTGTTGGAATCGTGCCCAAATCCTCATTTGCAATCATAAGGTGGAAAAGCTTGTAGAATTCCTTAAGCGAAATCGGCTTGTCCTCGCCTACTGTTGCGAGCTTGTCAAGAATTTCCATAAGCAAATCCCAGATTTTACCTTGCTCCTCAGCAAGTGCGGATTTGCCGTTTTTATCAAGAGAAACAGCAAGCTCTTTCAATTTTTCATCAGCATTAAAATCAGTTATCGCATAGTACAAAGCTTTACATATCTCTTTACAGCTCGCACCTTTTGCGCGTTTTGCAAAACGGCTTATAATACCGACTATGTAGCTGCGACTTGCATTAAGCTTTTCAAGTTGCCTTATATCACTATCAGATTGCGATTCAACAAATCCGCGCGGGCTTTCAGTGAACTCGTTTTTCCACATTGCGCCATTGATATTCCAGACAAAGGCGTAGTTTTCAAGCACGCTGACGCTTTCATCATCAAGCGCAGTAAGTCCGGTTTTTAGGAGAGAGAAAATGTCGTCGCTGCGGTAGGAATAAATAACAGTGCGAAGTAAAAAATTGACAAGCATCATCAGCGGTTGCGATGAGATATCCTGCCGCTCGTCGTTGAAATAAGGAACAGAAAACTTATCAAATGCAAACTGCAGTTCTTTCTGATACGTATCAAGGTCACGGCAAATAACGGTGATATCCTTTGCTCGCC
The DNA here is from genome assembly GCA_964480285.1 of uncultured Bacteroides sp. Classification (GTDB taxonomy): domain Bacteria; phylum Bacillota; class Clostridia; order Oscillospirales; family Acutalibacteraceae; genus Eubacterium_R. The sequence continues at coordinate 15,289 of CAYZPT010000003.1, read as the reverse complement.
AACCTGAACGCAGCAACTTTGAAATCTGCATCGCTATATCATCGCACTCATCGGTGATATTCTTTGCTCTGTAAAGCCTGATGTCATCGGGTATTTCATCAGTGCTATCTACAATATTTGAAAAAGCATATTTTTCAACTCGCTTTAATGATTCCGATTTCGCACGTTTATTCTCTTCAAGCATTATAGGATGAAGAAACTCCGAATTAATCTTCTTATTAACACCTTTAAGAATGTTAATATTTGAGTTGACATATGAGAATAAATCAAACCTGTCTGTGTTGTTGAAAGAGTCGGTACAGAAGGTTATATAAACCTTTTTCGCCTGCTTTAAGATAACCTCAATAATCTTGTATTCCTGCGCAACAAAGCCAGAAAACCCATCAATAAACACAGTTTTACCTGTGAAGTAATCGAGGTTAAGAAGCTTGTGATAAAGCCTTGTCAGTTCATTTTCACTGTCATAGTATTCGCCGTCAATCAAAGCATCATATGCGCCGATAACGGAAGCGATATCACGCAACTTGAGTGCAAGTATCTCTTTATCGGTGTTATCTGCGGCATCGATAATATCGTCAGTTGAAACGCGGCAGGACTTCATCTCGTCATATATTTTAAGCATACTGTTGATGAACGAATTTGACGTGATATTCCTGTTAAAAAGGCGCAGTGAATCCTGCACCGTTTCAATAGCGCGCTTCATCATCACCGCTCTTGCGCCCTTAGTCAGCACAGGAAGCTCATCGCCGCCGTAAATACTGCTGATCTCAACACCCAGACGTGAAAAAGAAAAGCTGTCAACGCAGTTAACTTTATCCTCGCCGAGGTCAGTCAGCAATCTTCTTTCAGAAACAAAGGAAAACTGCTCGGGAACAAGCAGTAAAATATCCTTTTCGCCGCTGTCAACAAGCGATTTTATCTTTGAAAAGACATATTCAGTTTTACCGTACCCTGCTCTGCCGAGCACAAGCTGTAACATAAAATCACCTATTCGGGTTTAATCAGTCCTTCGTGCATAAGGCGCTCATGCGCTTCAATCATAAAGTCGTACATCGGGCGTGCGATGTCGAAGGCGAGCTTCATTTCGTTAATCAGTTCGGGAGTGTTCATACGTTCAAGGTCTGAACAAGTATAATAAAACTGGAAGTTCTTTGCCAGAAGAAACGGCTTTAACTCCTCGGGCGCGTCTGGGTAGACCTCTTTTTTGTAATAATCGCTGCACGCAAACTCAAAGCCTGCGTCTGCGCAAGCTTTAAGAGCCATTGAAAAGCGCTTTGGTTGCTCCATAATCATCTGATGCAGTACTCTGATATTCGATGCGCGCCACGTCCAGAGTACAAGTCCGTAGCCAAACCACTGAGGATAGAATTCAAAATAATAAAACGGCGCTTCCGGATACTCCTTCTTATAACGGCGGAAGAATACCCACATATTTTCGCGATACTTGATTTTTGATCGATTGCCGCGTGTATCCCTGTGTATGCGGGAAACGGCACGCACAGGGTCAAGATACATTTTTTCGTCAATATCAAGAAGTAGGTCGGACATATCAAGCACCATCTGCCTGAGCGGCACTGTGATGCCCTGCTTCAGTTGATTCTTATGTTCCTCGTAAAAAGGCTTTGAGTCGTTAAAACGGTTGAGGCAAAGCAGTTCTATTGCCTCGGGAGAAATGCCTTGAAAATTGTAATCATTCATTTTTAAGCAATCCTTTATTTAACATTTGCTGCGCTGCAAGTTTAGCGCATATTTTTGCGGAATGGAAGTTCAGTCCGCCCTGAATCCAGGCGTAATATGGCTCACGTATGGGAGCATCAGCCGAAAGCTCTATTGACGAACCGAGCGTGAAAGCACCTGCCGCCATAACCACCTTGCTGTCGTAACCGGGCATATCCCACGGCTCAGGCAGAACGAAGCTGTCAATCGGGCTGCCGCTTTGTATTCCCTGGCAGAAAGCGACAAGGCTTTCCTCATTCTCAAGTCCGAGCGACTGAACTATATCCGCGCGTTTTTCATCATATTTCGGAGTGACATCATAGCCGAAAACGGAAAACAGTGCAGATATATACACAGCGCTTTTGAGCGCTTCACCGACAGTGTGAGGAGCATAGAACAAACCCATATAAAGCTCCCTGTTCATACCGAGGGTTGCGCCGACCTCTTTGCCGAGTCCCGGAGTTGTCAGGCGGTATGCGCACTTCTGCACAAGGTCGTGTCTGCCCGCTATGTAGCCGCCGGTTGTGGCAATGCCTCCGCCTGCATTCTTAATCATTGAGCCGGCAATCATGTCAGCACCTACCTCAAGCGGTTCGCGCTTTTCAACAAACTCACCGTAGCAGTTATCGACCATCACAATAACGTTGTGATTCTTCGCTTTAGCAACCTTGACAATCTCGCCGATTTCATCAACAGTGAGCGAAGGACGCAGTTCATATCCCCTGCTGCGCTGAATGTAAACCATAGTGGTGTTTTCGTCAACGGCATTGCGGATCCCGTTAAGATCGGGCCTTTCATCCTGCAGAGCAACTTCACTGTAATTAATGCCGAAATCTTTAAGCGAGCCCATACCCTCGCCGGTGATGCCGATAACGCCGTGAATTGTGTCGTACGGCGTGCCTGTTACGCACAGCATATTATCACCGGGGCGAAGCACGCCGAACAGCGCAGTAGTAAGTGTGTGAGTACCGCAAACAAAGTTATGGCGTACAAGAGCATCCTCGGCACAGAGCACCTGTGCCCAGACTTTATCGAGCGTTTCGCGTCCTCTGTCGCCGTAGCCATAGCCCGTTGAGGTGCCGAAATGTGATTCGGAAATACCGTTATCAATAAACGCCTTTTGTACTTTAAGTTGATTGTATTCGGTTATCTCGTCAATCTGTGCAAACTGCTGCGCACACATAGAAAGCGCCTTTGCCGATGCTGATTCAATTCTCTCATCTATTTCAAAAAACGGTGTCATCTGTAAATTCTCCATTTTCCGTCATTAACAAAGCCGAGACGGGTATAAAACTCCTCGTGCATACCGTCGTCACGCATAAGGTGCACTCTGCCGCTTACATCGTTGCAGATAGCGCTGACAAGCGTTGAGCCGTAACCCATACCACGAAACTCAGGCTGACATCTGACAGCTGTCAGAATTGCGTGACCGTCAATAATCGCGGACAGTATTCCAGATGCTATAATGTCCTCACCTATGCAAAGAGTGTAAGCCTTTGCTGTCTTATGGCGCACCCTGTGGCTGATGTCGACATACCAGCTTTTAAAATCCATTGTGTTATAGTCAACGAAGTTAAACAAATCCATAAGCTTAGGGTACTCATCAATCGTTACGCCGTTAAGCCTGTAGTCCTTTTTAACATCGCTGTGCATAACCACACCCTCGTCATAACAGGCGCCAAGTACAAATTTATCACTGCAAGTGATGGAATTATAACCTGTCACGCAAAAATAGTGCAGTAGCTCGTCCTGATCTGCATCATCAGTGATACTGAGCGTAAAGTCGCCGTCAAGCTTAGACATAATAGCAGTGATTCTGCCGTCGACAATTTGCTTATAGTAGGTGGCAAACTGATATTTGCAACCGTATGATTTCATCAGCGCAAGTATTCTGACAGTGAATATATCGCGTTGAGACCATTGGTTAAATTCGGTTTCGTTTTGTATTCTTTCAATCATAAAGTTCTGCTAAAAGTGAATTAATGAGTTTTCGAGTGTTATCAATATCGTCAAGCTTAACAACACTTGCCGCAGAGTGTATATACCTGCACGGCAACGAAATTGCCATAACGCGGCTGCCTTTGCCGCTGAGCTGTATAGCGCCTGCATCGTTTCCACCTGCAATTGCGGTTTTTGTCTGCACAGGTATACCGTTTTTCTCAGCTGTATTCATTGCGAGATTGTAAAGCTTCTTGTCGTAAATCGTTCGTCCGTCCATAAAGGAAACAACTGCGCCGTCACCAAGCACGCAAACTCTGTCACCGCCTCTTACGCCGTCAAGGTCTGCAGCAGTGGTCGCTTCAAGGATTACGGAAATATCGCTCTGCACAGTAAACGAAGTGCACTTTGCGCCTCGTAAACCGACCTCCTCCTGCACATTAAAGCAGAAGGTTGTGTCATATTCAATTTCGCTTTGAATCAGCTCAATCATCAGCATACATCCGATACGATCGTCAAGCGCCTTAGCCTTTACAAATCCATTACCGAACTCATAATAATCACTGACAAAGTATGCAAAATCTCCGAGAGAAATGTGCTTAAGTGCATCTTCCTTATCCTTTGCGCCGATGTCGATTAAGAGTTTATCGAACTTCGGCACAGATTCGCGCTCTTCTTTCTCAAGAAGATGCGCCGCCTTATCGCCGATAACGCCTTTTACACCACTGCTGCCAATGCTGACAACTCGGTCAAGGCAAACACTGCTGTCAATGCCGCCAACCGTTGCAAAGCGCAGATAACCCTCATCGGTTACATCGGTAATAATAAAGCCGACCTCGTCCATATGAGCGTTGAAGCAAACTGATTTAGCAGGCGTTTTTCTGCCTTTTTTGAAGGCGATAATTGAGCCGAGAGCGTCAACCCTGTATTCGCAATAATCCTTAATCTGTCCAATGATATAGTCGCGGACTTTGCCCTCATCGCCCGAGGTACCGTTAATTAAGCATAATTCCTTAAGCATCGACTTCACCTGCTCTCTGCCTGATATATTCCGCAAGAAGTCTTGCCGTATTTTCCACGTCTGCGGTGTCCACTACCTCAATCGGTGAGTGCATATACTTTTCCGGTATTGACACAAGCGCAGTACGTACACCGCTTTCGGTTAGTGAAATACGGTCGGTGTTAGTACCTGTGTGACCGCCTCCCATAATTTCTTTCTGATACGGTATACTAAACTTTTCGCTCACTGCAACCAGTGCATTAGACATATCTCTGTCAAGCACAGGAGAGAAACCGATCATCGGCCCTTTGCCGAGCTCGCCGCAGTCGGACTTTTTGCAAAGAGGTGTGTAACCGAAGGAAACATCAACGGCTATAGCCTCGTCAATATCTTTGCCGAACGCGCCTACAGCAGCACCGCGAGTACCGACTTCCTCCTGAGACGAGAACATCGCCGTAACCTTGCAGGGTGCGTCTTTCAGCATATCAAGCGCAAGTATTACAGCCGCAACGCCTGACCTGTCGTCAAGGCAGCTTGCGGAAATCTGCGTGCCGAGAAGCGGAGTGAAATTGCGTCTGAATGTGATTCTGTCACCTGGAGAGATAACCTTTTCGGCTTCCTCTTTAGCCATGCCGATGTCAACAGCTACATCCTCTAACTTTGGCGCTTTGCTGTCATCATTCTTTTTAAGATGTGGAGGAAGCGTGGAAATAATGCCCTTCACTTCCCATTTGCCCCAGATGCTGACCTCGCTTGCAAGGAGCATTCTGTTATCTACACCACCGACCTTGTCAACCTTTATAAATCCGTCATCGGTGATACTTTTGACAATCAATCCGATTTCGTCAATATGTGCATCAAGCATAATATGATAACCTTTACCGAGTGTGCAGAACACATTGCCAAGATTATCTGTGCTGACCTCACCGTAAGGCTCGAGCAGTTCTTTAAGAGTTTTAGTAATGCCTCGCTCATCGCCACTGACACCGATTGAATCAGTAAGCTTGTATAATAGTTCTTTTGTATCCATATTAATCCTTAAACTCGTTAACTAATCTTTTGAATTCCCTGCCCCTGTATTCAAAGGTCTTGAACTGGTCAAACGCAGGACAAGCGGGACAGAGTGAAACAACATCACCCGACTGAGCTTTATCCTTTGCGATTTCAACTGCGCTTGCAAGAACGTCTGTTTTAACAACCTCAGTCTGACCGTTATAATCGGGATGATTAATGATGCAGTCGTAAATCTTATCAGCTGTTGCACCGTTGAGAACAAGTAATTTAACGTATTTCAGAATATACGGCACCATTTCGGACATATCATTACCCTTGTCAGAGCCGCCCATAATTACAATAATCGGCTTGCCGAACGCCTTTAAACCGCTGATAACGCGCGACGGTGAGGTTGCAATTGAATCGTTGTAGTACCTAACGCCGTCAAACTCGCGCACAAACTCAATGCGGTGCTCAACGCCGCCGAAAGTCTGAGCAATCTTCTTGATATTCTCGGTGCTTACATAGCCCCAAACGGCACAGATAGCAGTGCAGTAATTCTCAATATTATGGTCACCGGGGATAACAATATCACTCTTATTCATTACAAGCGTTTTGCTGTCGCCGTCAGTGTAATAAATGTTTCCGTCAGCGGTATCCATATAAGCGCCGCGGTCAACAGGGTGCTTAATAGAAAACTGCGAAAGCACACCGCGAACATCAAAGCGCATATCGTGGTAAACAGTGTTACCGATTGAGTAGTCGCAGTCAGCATTAAGCACAGTACGAGCTGCGGAATCCTGATAAATTAGGATATTGCGCTTAGCGTCAACGTATTCGTCAAGCGAGATGTGGTGGTCCTGATGAGTACACTCGATGTTTGTGACAACAGCCACATCGGGCTTTTTGACAAGATTGCCCATTGTAAGCAACTGGAATGAAGAAAGTTCAACAACTGCGATGTCATCCGCTGTGATATTATCAAGTTCAGGCATAAGCGCCTTGCCGATATTGCCTCCGAGGAACACGCGGTTTCCCTGTGCTTCAAGCATTTTTGCAATCAGCGTAGTAGTTGTGGTCTTGCCGTTTGAGCCTGTGACAGCAATAAGCTTTGCCGGGCAGTACTCAAAGAACACTTCCATCTCTGTTGTAACAGTCTGACCTCGCTTTATGCACTCGCCAATCCACTCGTTTTGAAACGGCAGAATACCGTGCGAGCGGAACACTATGTCCATTTCCGGCAGGACTGAAAGATAGTCCTCACCGAGCGAAAAATGCACGCCGAGTGAATCGAGCTTATCGCAGATTTCCGCACCGATATAGTCCCTGTCGCGCCTGTCGCAAGCCCACACGTCAATGCCGTGCTTTACAAGGAACTCCGCACAAGGCGTATTTGCAACGCCCATGCCGACAAACGCAACCTTTTTGCCTTTTATAGTTTCGATATATTTTTCTGCAGGTGTCATACGCTACTCCTTAATGCGAAAAGAAATTTCCGCGTCTGTATTCGTTTAAATCAAAGTTCTTCATATGTTCTTCAAGCTCATCCTGAAACGGCAGGCGCTCGCCTTTGAGTGAATCCTCAATCGGCACCTCCGTGTCCATAACATATGTGGCAATCATCTGCTGGCACTTTGTGGGATTATTGCCGAGGAAATACACGCGGTTTGTGCTGACCTCCGCAATCGCCATAGCAATTTTGAGCTTATCTTTTTTGCCCATTGTGGTAATCGACTTTGACAGCGCGATTGCCTCGTCATCTGCTTTATCACAGATGAATAACAAAACAGCGTTGCCAGTGCGCTTCATCAACACTGCAGTTATGTCATAAACCACGCTGTCAAGGTGAGCAATCACATCATTTTTATCAAGATCATCAATGTTCACCACATAAAACAGCTCGCCGCGCTTTGTGCCGCGCAGGGCGAAGTCCATTTCGGTAAGTTCCAGATTCTCGCTGATTGCAAAAGCACCGCCGATTAAGTCCTCGCGCACAGCCTTATAATAACTGTCAACAGTGACTTCACTACGCTTTGTTTTATAGTAACCGCAGTCGGATAGTTCGTACTCAACATTGGTTAAAAATGCATCAGTTTTGCCGTATTTAGAGTAGTAATACATCACAAGTACAAGCGATGCCACAACCATGATTTCGCTGACATAGTGAAAAGCAAGTGCAAATGATTTGCCAAACGCTTCTACTAATAGATTTTCAGTTCCTATAAGCGCAAGAAGCAGTATTGCCGTAGCAATAACAATCACATTCATAATACGCTTTAGCTGTTTTTGTTTTCTTCTGAATTCTCTCATTTAATCATTTCCTCAAATTCTGCCTCGCCGATTACGGGGACGCCCAGGGCGTTTGCCTTGTCTAGCTTTGAGCCTGACGACTCGCCTGACAGAACGTATGTGGTTTTTTTTGAAACACTTGACGAGGTCTTGCCGCCGAAGCTCTCAATGATCTTTGAAGCCTCGCTGCGCTTGTAGTTCGGCAGTGTGCCGGTAAGCACAAAGGTCATACCCTCAAAGCGCGTGTCGGTTATCACATTAAGTGATTTTGTATTAACGCCAAGTTCTTTGAATTCTGCAACTAGTTCCCTGGTGCCCTGCTTGCTGAAAAAGTCGACAACTGATTCAGCCATAATCTGACCGAAGCCGTCAATCTCTAATATATCCTCTACACAAGCGTTCATAATCGCGTCAATGTCTTTTAACTTGTCACTCAGCAGTTTTGCAGCCTTAGCGCCGATATGGCGAATGCCAAGAGCAAACAGCAACTTGCCGAGGTCGTTAGCCTTAGACTTTTCAACAGAGATTACGATGTTATTTGCGCTCGTTTCTTTAAAGCCTTCAAGCGTGGCAATTTTGCTCTCGTCAAGGCGGTAGATGTCAGTAATTTTTTCAATCATACCCTCATTAACAAAGGTTTCTATAATCGACGGACCTAAGCCTTCAATGTCCATTGCGTCACGCGAGCAGTAGTGAATAAGATTCCGCAGAAGCTGCGCAGAACATTCGGGGTTAACGCATCGGAGAGCCGCCTCTCCCTCCTCACGGACTACGGTTTCACCGCAGGATGGGCAGACTGTCGGAAACACAAAAGCGCCGTCACTGTGTTTTTCGTTAACACATAGCACCTCGGGGATAATGTCGCCAGCCTTGCGGACGGTGACAATGTCGCCTATATTTATATTCTTTTCGTTAATAAAATCCTGGTTGTGCAGCGTAGCGCGCGATACAGTTGTGCCTGCAAGGTGCACAGGCTCAAGCACAGCGGTTGGCGTGAGCACGCCCGTTCTGCCGACAGCGATTTCGATGTCAATGAGCTTTGTCTGCTTTTCCTCGGGCGGATACTTAAACGCAACAGCCCACTTGGGGAACTTTGCAGTTGAGCCAAGCAGCTCCCTGTCGTCAAAGTCATCAACCTTAATAACAGCGCCGTCAATGTCAAATTCAAGGTCACCGCGTTGCTCGCCGATGCTTTCAACCTCTGCAAAAGCGTCGTCAATGCTGTCAACACGCTTATAAAAAGGCACTGTGTTGAAACCGAGCTCTTTAAGGAAATCAAGGCTCTGCTTGTGCGAGTTGAGTTCAACACCCTCAATCTGCTGAATATTAAACACAAATATGTCAAGTCCGCGCGTTGCGGTAACTTCAGAATCCTTTTGACGAAGCGAGCCTGCTGCAGCGTTACGCGGATTTTTAAACGGTTTTTCGCCTGCGATAAGCTGGCGGTCAACCACCCTGTCGAAGCTCTTTTTCGGCATATAAACCTCGCCGCGAACTTCGATAAATGGGATGTTCGTGTTAAGCTTAAGCGGTATATTGCGGATAACGCGCAGATTGCCGCTGACATCCTCACCGACATCGCCGTCGCCGCGGGTCGAGCCACGCGAGAACACGCCGTTAACGTATTCAAGGCTGACGGAAAGCCCGTCAATTTTAGGCTCTACCACATAATGCGGAGCGCTTACGGCATCGCGAACACGCTTGTCGAAATCATATATTTCCTGCTCGGAAAACGCGTCCTGCAGCGACTCCATACGTACAGTATGTGCAACGCTCGCAAAGGAGTTGTCCGCCTTGCCGCCCACGCGTTTTGTGGGTGAGTCGGGAGAATCGTATTCGGGGTGCGCATCCTCAAGTGCTTTGAGTTCGCGCATCATCATATCGTAATCATAATCCTCAATTTCAGGTGCGTCATCGTTATAATAACGGTCGGAATGGTACTTTAATGTCGCACGCAAATCAAGAATTTTCTTTTCTGTCTCAGTCATATATATCACCAGTTTAGTATTATAACATTAATATATAAATTATTCAATAAAGAAAACAAAAAAATACAGGGCAAAACCCTGTATTGCGAAGCGGGACGTCGAGGACGCCGTCCCCTACTTATTTGTAGAGCCGAAGCCGCCGTCACGCACGCCGTCAGTGCTGTCATCCTCGGTAACGCCAAACGGCAGGAAAATTCCCTGTGCAAAGCCGTCGCCTGCCGCAACTGTAACGCTGTGACCTTCGTCGTGAGCGTCGCAGGACATCTTAATCATAATATGCCCCTCGTTTGACGAATTGTAGTAGTCCGCGTCGATTATGCCGACTGTGTTGTCAAGCCCGATTCTGTGCTTGAAGCCGAGCCCGGAGCGCGGAAAAATGCACAGCACCCAGCCGTCAGCGATTTTAGCGCGGATGCCCGTGGGAACAAGCACCGATTTGCCCTGCTCAAAAGTGATGTCTGCCGGCGCGTAAAAATCGTAACCTGCCGAGCCTGTAGTCGCCCTCTGCGGAAGTTTTATACTGTCATAAACCGCCTTGACATCTGCTGTATCGGGAAAGTTTTTGAGCCACATTGCTTCAAACTGTTCAAACGAAACCTTTTCAAATTTAGCTATTTTCTGCATAAAATCAGCTCCTTTATTTTACAATTGTAGCATAAAGGAGCTGTTAAGTAAAGATTTAGTTTTTGGCTTTCGGCAGCATTACCTGCGCTTTAAACAGGTCGCCGTCAATTGTGATGTTAAGATAGCCGTTTTGCACTTTGCATAGATTATCGGCAATCGACAAACCAAGTCCGTTGCCCTCATTGGTACGGGACTTATCGCCGCGGACAAAGCGTTCTTTAAGCTCGCTTACAGGGATATCAAGCGGCTCTGCGGAGGTGTTTTTTATCTCAAAAATGCTGAAGTTCTGCGTTTCGTAAACATCGGCATAAACGCGCGTGCCTTTAAGCGAATATTTGCGCGCGTTCGAGATAAGATTTTCTATAACGCGGTAAGTCTTGTTGCCGTCGGCAAATGCGTTAACGGTGCGCGAATCACCCTTGAAAACGAGCGACAGACCGCAGTCTGCAAACTCCTGCTGATGCTCAACGACAGCCTGCGTTGCAAGCTCGCCAAGGTTGAGGTTAATCGGCTCAACGTTAATAACGCCGCTTGTGATTTTTGACGCTTCAACCAGATCTTCAATAAGGCGTTTGAGCTTTTTGCCCTTATCGTCGAGAACGGTGATATATTCCCTTGCGTTTTCGTCCTGAATATCGCAGCCTTTGAGCAGGTCAACGTAAGTGATAATTGAAGTGAGCGGAGTTTTGAGGTCGTGCGAAACGTTTGTGATAAGCTCGGTGCGCATACGCTCGTCCTTAACCGCCTGCGCAACCGCATTTTGAAGCTCTGCATTCGTGTAATTAAGCGAATTTACGAGCGATTTAAGGCTGTTTGGCAGCTTGTTGTAATCAACCTGCGCAGGACGTCTGAAGTGTGCCGCTGTGATGATTTCGTCAAGCGCTTTGATGTACTTAACTGCGAACACGAACAGCGTAATATTAACCGCAATGCTGACTGCAAAGAAGAAGCACGCGCCGCCTGCGGAATTATCACCAACACAACAGAGAATTACAAACGCAAAGAACGCATTAAGCAGTGCATAGCAGATAACAATACGGCGAAGCATCCTGTCAAAGTTCTCCGGCTTATATGTGAAAAACGCCTTTATTTTACCAAAAATATGCTTGCAGGGCTTTTTGATAACGTGCTCGAAAATTATGTAGATAAGCGTGTTCTGATAAAGCTTTTTCTCGCTTTTGCAAACACGGATGAACGAGGTCATAAACTCTATAAACAGCAACCAGATAAGCGCGCAGACCGCATAAACGCAGATATAAAGCCATTTTTCATAGGGGTAAGAGAAAGCAATAATCGTTTCATAAAGCAGTGCAAAAAGAAGGCACAGCCCAGCCTGTGCGCCGGCAGTAAGCACAAGGTGCAGGTCAGTCGGCATACGGTCAATGAACGCAAGCTTAATCTTACCGTTTTCATCTCTGTTACCGCAAATGATGAATGAAATCACAGCAAATGCAAGTGCAAAAAACAGAAGAATCGCGCCCCAGACAGCACAGTTGAGGAGGTTTACGTCGCCTGTTTTTTCGGCAGCGTCAATGTCCGCTGCATAAGAGTTAAACGCGTTATTATCGTCGCCGACAAAGAAGTAGTATTCGCAGTCCTTTCTGAAATGCTCAAATTCTACTCCCTCGGATTTGTCAAAGAAGCCCGTAAGCCCCTCGCCGCAGGTTATTATGCCGTTTTTAACGACGTAAGAATACTTGTGTGAAAGCACGGTTTTCTCGTCAGGCTTTGCTTCTTCGGTGTTGTATGCAGTTCCGCTTTTAGCGATAACGGCGTACATTGAAGCGTCGTTACTGATGCTTTCGGGATAATAATTTGCCTTCTTCTTAAAATCATTGGATTTAATAAATTTATCATAAATTCCGTTGAACTTTGCGACAACAGAAACTGCGTCGTAGCTGTCATAATTGATTTTGTCATCATCTGAAACAGAGATGTCAAAGCTGAAACTGCTCACGCCGTCGTCGTAGTTGAGGGTGTAGGAATCAGTAAAGCATTGAGCCTCCGAAGCATAATCCTCGCTGTCCTCAATCATCTTGTAATAACTCTTCTGCTCGGTGAGGAAGTTATTTACCATTGCAGATACAAACGGTTCGCGGTATTTTTCAAGATTCTTTTGCAGGGTTTTAGTATCATTCAGCGCCAACATATTGTTTGTGTAAGCAATATCGTTAAAAATGCGCTCGCTGAATTTGTTTGAATCCTTAACTTCCTTGTGCATCTTACCGCCGCTGAAATCGTCAAACGTTATATCATATGACTGACATGCACCGGCAATATTTTCCACAAAATACGCCGAGCTGGCAAGACAGACTACTGACAGCAGAATGCAAATGAGTTTTACTAATAAATTAGATTTTTTCGACCTTGTATCCAAGACCATACACCACCTTTACATACTTTGGTTCTTTGGGATTGATTTCGATTTTTTCGCGGATGTTACGAATATGTACGGTGACTGTTTTTTCAATGCCGAAGGAAGCCTCGTGCCAAACCGCCTCATAAATCTGGGAGGAGGACAAAACGCAGTTCATATTCTGCATAAGATACTCGAGTATCCTGTATTCCCTTGCTGTGAGGTGTACGCTTTCGCCGTCGACTGTGACCTGCTTTGTCTTTGTGTCAAGCACAAGCCCGCCGGTCACGAGCTGATCCTGCGTGATTTCCATTGAGCCGAGCGACGAATAACGCCTTATCTGACTTTTAACGCGTGCCATAAGCTCCAGTGGATTAAACGGCTTTGTAACGTAGTCGTCAGCGCCGAAGGACAGCCCTGCGATTTTGTCAGTATCCTCGCTCTTTGCAGAAAGCATAATAATCGGGAAATTATACTTCTCACGGATTTTAAGCGTTGCGGACACGCCGTCGAGCTCGGGCATCATAATGTCGAGGATAAGGCAGTGGATTTCGTTATTTTCGATAACGTCAAGTGCCTGCCTGCCGTTAAACGCCGTGAGCACTTTGTAGCCCTCGTTTTCAAGATAAATCTTAACGGAGTTGCAGATAGCAACATCGTCGTCACATACTAAAACAGTGTACATACTCATCCCTCCATACACATTAAAGCAAATACATATCAATACAAGATAAAGCAAAAATAAAGAATTGTCAAAGTTGATTTCAGGTTACTATAATACCAAATTTTATTATTAATTACAATATAAAGATAGCAGCAGGGCGATTTGCACCCTGCTGCTGTTATAACCCGAAGCTGACCGTCAGCGCTTCGTTTACTTTGCCCATATCGCCGTTGTCAAGCGTGCCCATCTTCTCGCGCAGGCGCTTTTTGTCAATTGTACGCACCTGCTCCAGAAGGACTACGCTGTCCTTTGCAAGACCGCAGTCCTTTGCGTCTACCTCAATATGAGTGGGCAGGCTTGCCTTATCCTGCCTTGAGGTAATCGCTGCGGCTATTACAGTTGGTGAAAACTTGTTGCCAACGTCGTTCTGGACAATCAATACGGGACGAACACCGCCCTGCTCTGAACCTATAACGGGGCTGAGGTCAGCATAGAATATATCACCGCGTTTAATATACATTTTTATCACCCGAAAAACAATTTACATTTATATATTTACCAATAAAATGAAGTTTTAAACATCTATTTTATTATATTCCGATTATTATTCGGGTGATATTACTGTATGAGTTTGATGAGTTTAATAAAAATGGTAATTTCCTATAGAAAATTGTTTTATAAAAAAATATGTATTTTATCAAACTCATCATACTCAAAAAGAATAAGGGAGAGCTCTCGCCCTCCCGTTTTGCAAATATTAGTCTACCTGAGGAAGCTTTGCTGCGTACTCAGCAAGCTCTTCGTCAGTAGGAATATAATCGTCCATCTTGCCCTCGTGGAACTTCTCATATGCAACCATATCGAAGTAGCCTGTGCCGGTAAGACCGAATACGATTGTCTTTTCTTCGCCAGTTTCCTTGCACTTGAGTGCTTCGTCGATAGCAACGCGGATAGCGTGTGAGCTTTCGGGAGCAGGAAGGATACCCTCAACGCGGGCAAACTGCTCTGCAGCCTCAAATACCTTTGTCTGCTCAACTGAAACAGCCTCCATAAGACCGTCATCGTAAAGCTGTGAAAGAACGGGGCTCATACCGTGGTAACGCAGACCGCCTGCGTGGTTAGCTGACGGAATGAAGTCAGAGCCGAGTGTGTACATCTTAGCAAGCGGGCAAACCATACCTGTGTCACAGAAGTCGTATGCATACTTACCGCGTGTAAAGCTCGGGCATGATGCAGGCTCAACAGCGATGATTCTGTAATCAGCCTCGCCGCGAAGCTTTTCGCCCATGAACGGAGAGATAAGACCGCCGAGGTTTGAGCCGCCGCCTGCGCAGCCGATAATCATATCAGGCTTGATGCCGTACTTATCAAGAGCAGCCTTTGTTTCAAGACCGATAACTGACTGATGAAGAAGTACCTGGTTGAGAACTGAGCCGAGAACGTATCTGTAGCCCGGATTCTTAACTGCAACTTCAACAGCTTCTGAGATAGCGCAGCCAAGAGAACCTGTTGTACCCGGATGCTCAGCATTAATTTTCTTACCGATTTCAGTTTCCATTGAAGGTGAAGGAGTAACGGAAGCGCCGTAAACTCTCATAACCTCACGACGGAAAGGCTTCTGCTCATAAGAAACCTTAACCATATAAACCTTACAGTCGAGGTCAAGATAATTACATCTTTTCTAAGGCTTCAATGCCAAGCAAATCGAAAGCATTCTTTAG
>CAYZPT010000002.1:0-45786 GCA_964480285.1 uncultured Bacteroides sp. | reverse complement strand
ATCTGCACGAGGTTGACATCCGTGCAACCGAGATGTATGACCGTCTTGTGAAGCAACTCAAGGAGCAACAAGGCATAACCGAAAAACTTAAAGCTGACGATATGATGGCTTGGGTTCAGGCGATGAATAACATCTCAAATCAGGCGAGAGAGATTGTTTTGTTAGAAATAATGATAAAATAAGGAACGGGGCTGTTTTTTTACAGCCCCATTTTTACCATTATACTTAATTTAGAAGACACAATCTCTTAGTTGCTCAATTTTACTTGATAAATTATAGGTGTCTTTTTCAGTTTCCATTTTTTTAATCATGATACTTTTTTTCTCAATAAAAATAGATTGTTGTCTTTTGTCCAATTTGTCTTTGTACAGATTGAAGAAATCCTTGTATTTCACTCCAATCGAAAAAACATAGTTAATATTATTATCAGGATGGTCATAATGTTTCATTAATCGCTCATGACAATCACACAAAATCTGGATTGCTTTTTCAGAATCGTATAATGAAAAAGTTGAGTCGTATAATAATCTCTCAATTAAACAGCGAGCTTTGATAGTCTCAATTTGGAATGGAATAAACCCAGGGATGTCTTTTGCTTTAAGGAAAGCAGCAGAAAGACATTGTTCAGCTTCATCAAAATCCTTTGCGTCAATACATACAGAAGCAAACTGTTCCCAAAAAAATGGGTTTCCCTGCGAACAAAAGCTTGTATTACGGATTTCATTATAAAAGTTTTTCACTGACGATATTGCATCCGGTTGTTTTAAAAAGGGAACATAATGAGTATGAGAAACAATATTTTGTAAAATGTTTTTATATGAAATATTAACTTTATATAACCTATCAAGAGCAAAGACGATATCTTTCATTGTGTCTAATACATCGTTTATTTCTATAGTATTATACAACAATTCTTTTGCAATAACTGAGGATCTTATTTTTATATCATTGTCATCAACATCAAAAAATTCTTTGACAAAAACATTTGAATTTGCAGACAACAGAACATAATCCAAATTCAAGATAGAGATAATATCATAGAAATCCAAATCTAGATTCATCACTTCTTTTATTAATGCAAATATAACAACTTTCTTTGTATTGCTATCGGAAGCAATTTTTGAATAATTGTCAACAATCTTCTGCTTTATTATTGAAGAATTGAATGCATTTAAAAGCGTTAACGAAAACTCCGAATGACATTTATTCTCAACATAGTCTTTAATCTTTAATACATCTGCACTTTCAAACACTTCTGAAAGAATGTTGTTTTTTAAAAACACTTCACTTAGTTTTTCACATTCTTCATCGCTTAACTTATCTAAATAAATCGGCTTTAATTCGGTTTCATCAATGTTTAATATATTAATCAACTTCCTGTAATTAGGTGCATTTATGGCTCTTCGAGCGGTTAATACATAAGTGATGTTATCATCACCATATTCATAAAAACGCTTTAATAAATCTAATTTAGATTGATAATTATCAATAATCACCACACAGAGCTTATTTTTAATTTTACAAATAGACGCAATTTCTTCATCAATTTCGGAAAGTCTTTTATTAAACGTAAATACATAAACATCTTTTTCTCGTAATTCGTTCCTAACCAAATTACAGAAAACGGTTTTACCGTTTCCTAAATTAGATGTGGCAATAAATACTTTCTTACTATACACATTATTAGTAATAATATTTACATTTTTTCTTAATACAAGATATTTATAATCTCCATAATACTTCCCGAATTGCTCTTTTTCGCATAAAGAGTCTTTATATTTTCCAAAGAAAAACAATTTAAACAAATCATCATAGCTGATTGTTTCAGGAAACAAAGAAGTTCGGTTTTCTTGAATAAAACTTTCATATGAATGAGGAATAACTGTTGGCACAAACAATTTTTTTTGCTTTTCCAATTCCTTAGCAAAACTATCTATGCCTATTCCATAATATGTGCCATAATCATTAAATCGCGAAATATCAAGTTTATCCGCACCAATTCTATCAATAAAAATCACTTTGTCTGATACATCAGGAGTTGACAATAAACGAGTAATATCTAAATCATATGTCATGGAAAAGCCAATAACAATAATTGCTTTTGCTGATTTTAAATCCGATTTCATAAATTCAAACCAGGGTTTTCCAGAGAGGGTGTCTTTATTATAACTTGCATCGGTTAGTTTTAAATCGCTTTCGAAGGAATTTTTATCAAGATATTCAACATATCCATTTAAATGTACACATACATTTTCGTTTTTATGTTCTTGTGTTGAATGCTTTGCTAATACGGGTGTGATTGTTTTACCTGTTTTCAATGCACTTGTTTCAATCAGGTTATCATAGTTTGTAGTGTATATTCTTTTCCAATCAATTGAAAGAATAGTGTCGTGCCATTCTTTCGTTTCTTTTGTACTGAATATATTTTTTAAAAAATCCATTAATTCTGTTTCTGTTTTTGTTTTTTGAAAATAATTAGAAACGGTGCTTAAGGAAGCACTCGTACTATGAGGATCTCTACCTAATTCTTCCAACAGAGCATCTCTCAAACCATTACCAGTAACAAAAGGACGACCGTTTATGTTGACTGCACCATACCCAAATCCCGAACCAACAAACAAAATCGCCTTTTCATCAAGTGCAAGTCTAATTGCATCCAAAAGTTCCATGCTATATACCTCCTAATTGTTTATTCAATCTCTTGTTCTATATCATTGAACAAATCGTCGTCAAAGAATTCCCTTATCGTTATTTCAAGTCCATCGCAGATTTTCTGCAGGGAAACAACACCGGGATTTTGGCTTTTGGTGTTGAGCATACTGTAAATCGTTGACGGATTAACGCCGCTTATATTGCCTAGAGCATTAATGGCAATGCCTCTTTCTTTACAAAGATTTGTAATTCTCTGTGCTACAGCTTCTTTTATTTTCATTACTATCACCTATATTAGCTTGATAGTAAAATTGTAAAACATTCTGCGATATATCGAGTGGGATATATCCCAAATTCCTGTTGACACAGAAGTGTATATTTAGTAAAATGGTAATATGATTTTTGAGGAGGCGCATTATGGTAAGCAAAAAACGACATATCATTAGAATAATAGCAATTCTTCTTGCGGTAGTGTTGTTGTGTGTAGGTACCTTTGGCGGTTATTTATTATATCGTTTTAACTGCGATAAATCCAATAATTATGGTTTTATATCTAATGATTACAGCAATATTTATGAACAAAAGACACCAACCTATGATGTTGGTGATGACGGTGAATTTGATCTACTAAAAATCAATGATACACACTTTTTTAATGGCACTTGCGAGGATGACAAGCACACGCTTACTGATTTGAAAGCCATCCTTGATAAAACGCCTGTTGATTTTATCGTAGTAAACGGTGACTTGGTTGAGGGTTTCACCCTCCGCAGTGATTATGATAAATATAATGCAATCAGTTTATTTGCCGATCTAATTGAAGAGTATGATGTTCCGTGGACTTTTGCACCTGGTAACAACGATGGTGAAATTGACGGCAATAATGATGCGATAATTGCTTATATGATGGAGTATGAACATTTTATCTATGGCAATGCTGAAGGCATTTACGGCGATATGCAACTGTTTGTTGACCTAACATATAACGGTGAGCTTGCTCATTCGATAGCTATTCTTGATTCGGGCATGAGAAAGCCGAAAGCAATCGGCAAATATGAATATATTCAGGAAAGTCAGATCAATTGGCTACTTGACGGAATTAACGAGAGAAAAGTGCCGACAAGCGTTTTCTTCCATATGCCAGTTCCATCTTTTGAAACCGCATTTGATAAAGGTGAGGCTTATGAAGGTTTCACAATGTACAAGACTTATCCATACACAGATGTTCCTAAAAATGAGTTGTTTGACGATATGACAAAGGATAATGAATATATCTCGCTTATTTCATGCGCGCATCAGCATAGCAATAATATGTGCTCTTTCTACGAGGGTAGGTGGTATCAGCTAAGTTCAGTTAGTGGTTATAGTGCAAGCAGGGATGATTTTATTTCACCTTCCGTTACACTTACTAAGATTGACGTTACCGCTGATAACGCAAAGGATATGTACACCTTTGAACAAATAACTGCTTGACAAGTATAAAGTGGCATTTTTCGAGGGACGTGATCGTTTTTCTAAACATTAAATATGTTTGACACGCGTAATGGTATTTGTTATAATTCTAATATCAGGTATACCTGTTACCATTCCGAACACAGTGTTAAGACTTGATAATCTAACAATAAGAGATGCTGTTACATCGACCTGTCACACCGTGGCAGGTCTGTATTATTTCGGAGGGAATATGCTCGAATATAAAAAAATCGCCGTTATAGGCTGCAGCGGCGGCGGTAAATCAACCTTTTCAAAACAGCTTGCAGAAATAACAGGACTTCCGCTTTATCATCTTGATAACATATATTGGCAGCCCGATACAAGCCATCTTAAAAGACACGTTTTCATAAAAAAGCAAAAGGAAATTATGAAAAACGACAGCTGGATTATTGACGGCAATTACGGCGGAACAATGAAATACCGAATAAAGAAATGTGAACTACTATATTTTTTTGACATTCCGACTGAAGTTTGTATTGAGGGTGTGCTAAATCGCGACAGAAAACGCGAGGATATTGCCTGCGAGCTTGAGCCAAACGACGAGCTGCTTGACTTCATAAAAGCATATCGTGAGCATTCACGCCCGAGAGTGTTAAAACTGATAGGAGAGTATCCCGATAAAAAAGTGATAACATTTAAAAGTCATAAAGAGGTTAATGAATACCTCGAAGGATTAAGGAGCTGCTATGGACTTAACGTTTAAAACTGAAAACGGTATTTTTAATTACAGAGTTTGTGCAATCATAAAGCACAACAATAAATTACTTGCTATGAAAAACAATAACACACCTTATTACTACCTCCCTGGCGGTAGAGTTAATTTACACGAGGATACTGATACGGCAATAAAAAGAGAGTTGAAAGAAGAACTCGGTATTGATGTAAAAAACGTAAAACCGCTATGGTTCGTTCAGAACTTTTTCATTGAAGATGAAAGCAACGACAAATTCCACGAGCTTTGTATTTATTATTTGGTTGATGTATCTGATACAGACCTTATAAATCACGAGCGTTTTGAGGGACTTGAAACAAAAAACAATGAAATCTTTGAATGGCTTGATATAGACACAATAAAGGGACAATATCTGTATCCGTTGTTTATAAAAGAAAGAATAAATGATTTGCCGGAGCAGTTTGAAATGCTTACGGAATATGAGTATTAAGAAAAAGAACAAAAATGAAAGTATATCTTGTCCGCCACGGCGCTGATGACAATTCGAAAAGAGGCGGTTGGAGTAACCATCCTTTGGCTGAGGAAGGACAGCAGCAGTCCCAAGAATTAGCACAAAGGCTTATCGAGAGTAACTGTGATGCGGAAATCATTATTTCAAGCGATTTGTTAAGAGCGAAACAAACCGCTGAAGCATTAGCGGTGCGGATTAATCTTGAAATCGAATATAACCCTGACTTTAGGGAAGTCAATAATGGAGACTTGGCTGGTATGGATAATGATTTAGCAAGCGAGTTATATCCTAATCTTTATTGGAGAAAACTTGAATGGAATCAGCAATATCCGAATGGTGAAAGCCCAAAAGAGTTTTACGAAAGAGTGAAAAATGCTTGGGAAAAGCTCCTCAGTAACAAACATAAAAGTATTATTCTTGTTACTCACGGCGGAGTAATAAATGTAATTATGCATTTAGTAAATGGTGTTGTGTATTCAAGCAAGAGCAATGTTTACAAAGTTGGTACAGCGGACTATGTAAAAATAAGCATTTAGAAGCCAATTTTTGAGGGTAGCAATGATATACCATTGCTACCCTCATTTTGATGTTTTGAAACGCAGTATTCATGCGGGTTTCAGAAGCTTAAAATGCTGACTTTTTGATATAGATTGAAAAAGAAAAACAAATATGCTAAAATATTATATATCATATTTAAGGGGAAAGATTATGTTAGTTAATAACAACGAATACCTTGAAACTATTGAATCCGTAAAGCAGGAAATTGCGAAGGCGAGATATAAAGCAACCGCCAGTGTTAATAAAGAACTGATAATCCTTTATTATAATATTGGTAAGATTATTAACGCCCATAAAGCTTGGGGTAATAAGTTTATTGATAGTCTGGCAACAGATATTGCTATAGAATTTCCTAACGCGAAGGGATATTCGGTTAGAAATCTTAAATATATGGCTAAATTCGCAGAGATATATCCTGATGAACAATTTGTGCAACAGGTTGTTGCACAAATTCCGTGGGGACATAATATCGTTCTAATGGATAGATTTGATGATGC
Organism: uncultured Bacteroides sp.; assembly: GCA_964480285.1. Taxonomy (GTDB): domain Bacteria; phylum Bacillota; class Clostridia; order Oscillospirales; family Acutalibacteraceae; genus Eubacterium_R. The sequence continues at coordinate 39,401 of CAYZPT010000002.1, read as the reverse complement.
AAAAATCAGAAAATGGTATATCGAAAAGTCCATTGAAAACGGTTGGTCTCGAAATGTACTCATTCATCAAATCGAAAGCGGATTATATGAGCGTCAAGCAATTGCTGACAAGATAACCAATTTCGAGGAACGCCTGCCTTCGCCGCAAAGCGAATTAGCCGTTCAGACAATGAAGGATCCATATATCTTCGATTTTATTCCTTTTAAAGAGGATATGATTGAAAAGGATATTGAAAACGCACTTGTGCAGGATGTAACAAACCTTTTGCTTGAACTTGGTACGGGTTTTGCTTTCGTAGGAAATCAATATCATCTGAACGTAGCGGACGATGATTTTTATATTGATTTGCTCTTTTATAACATTAATCTGCACTGCTATGTGGTTATTGAACTTAAAACAGGCGAATTCAAGCCGGAATATGCAGGCAAGTTGAATTTCTATCTGTCAGCAGTTGATGACATTGTGAAAACCGAGCAAGATAATCCTTCTATTGGTTTACTGCTTTGCAAGAGCAAAAATGATGTTGTTGCAGAATATTCGCTGCGCGATATGTCAAAACCGATAGGTGTCAGCGAGTACAAGATCACAAGCCGGCTTCCGGAAACCCTTGAGAAGCAGTTGCCGTCAGTTGAGGACATTCAAAACAGGATTAAATAAATAACAGTTATGAGGATAGCAATAACACAGCTTATTGCTATCCTCATGTATTCTTTAGAAGAGATGAGGGCATACTGTTTAAGTTTGTTTAATTTTGTTTTTTAATATGCATATCGATATTTTTCTAAGAAAAGCATAGTTGATTAAATAATCAATATGATTTATAATTAATTCAAAGATTTATTTGGGGAGAATTATAAAAATGGGGATAACGCCAAGACCAAACGATATGACCGATATTGAAAGCATTTTGGAGAAAAACACAGATGTTAAGTATAGCGAAAGGTGGCATCCAACATATGTTTTTGCCTTTGAAAATGCATTAAGTAATGGATCTTTGAAGGGCATGAATAAAGAATTGCGCAAGAATATTGCGTATTCACTCCAGTATTTACAGTATCTTCAAATACAGTTTAATGAGATACATTTACATGATGTAATAGCAGCTCTTCTAATAAAAAACTATATAATAACTTCAATGGGAATCATCGAAGGATTATTCTATCATTTGGTGAAATCTAACAAGCATCAACTTAAAGATGAATGGGAATTAGATAAAACAATAAAAACAAATTCGTTGAAAGAAGATAACATCGAAAAGAAATATGAGATTATTATTTACAAAAAACTCGCAAAGCCAACTGATCGACAAATGACATTTGATCAATTAATAAATACAGTTCAAAACAAAAAGTTAATTAACGTTTATCGTTCAACGTATCCATATTTGAGAGAACTTAAAGTAATTCGAAATAAAGTTCATCTTCAAATCGTAAACTATGACAATGATACCGATTATATGAGTATTGATTATTATGATTATTTGGCTATGAGGTCTATTCTACATTCTGTTTTGACAAACGAGAAATTTATAGTTTCAGAAGAATCTATCTATGATTTTATTAAACTTGATGACGAAGAGGACAAAAAATTAAAAGAACAACTAAAAAAGCGCCATGAGAAACGAAAAACAAGCAATACATAATTATTGAAAAGGTATATTATAATGGCTATCGATAAAGTAAAAATACACAACTTTAAATGTTTCAAAGATTTCAATTTAGAATTAAATGCTGGATTGAATATTTTGGTTGGAAATAATGACTCAGGAAAATCAACAATATTAGAAGCAATTCATTTGGCATTAACAGGCCTTTATGGAGGAAGAAATGTAAGGAATGAGCTATCTCAATATTTGTTTAATAATGAAGTTGTAACAGAATATTTATCATCTGTAAAAGACGGTAAACCAATTGATTTACCGAATATGTTTATTGAGATATATTTTTCAGGTTCGATTGACCCCAATTTTGAAGGGAATGGAAACACAGAAGGATTGAATTCTGTTGAGGGAATTAGATTCGAGGCATATTATGATGATAAATATGCTGCCGAATACAGCAAAGCCGTTGCTTCAAAAGATCTTATAACTTTGCCAATTGAATACTATGATGTTAGATGGATGACTTTTGCCAGACAGCAAACCACGATTCGAAGCATTCCTGTGAAATCTGCAATGATTGACTCTGCTCAATACAGATATCAAAACGGCTCAGATGTTTATATATCGAGAATAGTTAAAGATTTATTGGAAGCGGAAGAAATTGTTTCAATTGCTCAAGCTCATAGGAAGATGAAGAATGGTTTTATAAATGACTCATCAATTGTAGCTATCAATAAACGAATTAGCGAAGAATCCAGTATGACAGATGGTAAAGTATCATTATCTGTTGATTTAGGAACAAAAAACGCATGGGAAAACAGCTTAGTAACACAATTAAATGATGTACCTTTTGGATACATAGGAAAAGGTTCGCAATGTATAATTAAAACTGACTTAGCACTAACTAATAAAAGGTCTCAAAATGCTCAAATAATATTAATGGAAGAACCCGAAAGTCATTTATCTTTTTCAAAACTAAATTACTTAATATCTTCAATTAGTCATAAGTGTGATAATAAACAAATTATTCTTTCAACACACAGTAGTTTTGTCGCAAACAAACTTGGTTTAGCAAATCTGTTACTCCTTGCTAATCATCAAATAACAAAACTTACAGAATTGACTTCGGAAACCTTTTTTAGAAAGATTTCGGGGTATGACACTTTGCGCTTGATTTTATGTAAAAAAGCAATCTTGGTTGAGGGTGACTCTGACGAATTAATAGTACAAAAAGCATATATGAAAACTCATAATGGTAGACTTCCAATAGAGGATGAAGTCGACGTAATATCTGTTGGATTAACATTTTTGCGTTTTCTGGAAATAGCACAACACTTAAATATTAATGTGGCGGTTGTAACAGATAATGATGGTAACATCGATGCGCTAAAAAACAAATATAATAACTATCTTGGTGAGAACGCCAAAGAAAACATTAAAATCTGTTTTGATAGCGTAGTAGACGAAGGAGATTTCCAAATTAGCGGCAAAAAATACAACTATAACACATTAGAACCAAAGATTTTAAAGGCAAATAATAATGATTTGAGTTTGTTTAATAAAGTGTTAAACAAGCAATATTCAGATATCAATGACTTGAGGAAATATATGCAATCAAACAAAACTGATTGCGCGCTTGCCATCTTTGATACCGATGAAAAAATAATGTTTCCTGATTATATCCTGGAGGCTGTCAAGGATGAGTAATAAACTAATTATTGCTGCCGCTGGTTCAGGAAAAACAACCTTTCTTGTTAACGAGTCTTTGACAATTCAAAACAAAAAAGTATTAATTACAACCTTTACTGAAGCAAATGAGCGTGAAATCAAACGTAAGTTCATTGAAATAAATGGTTTTATTCCAAGCAATGTAACTATACAAACGTGGTTTTCGTTTTTGTTACAGCATGGTGTCAAACCATATCAAAACTATGTTTACGAAGGCGCAGTTAAAGGACTAATGTTGGTAAATCAGCGCTCAGGAATAAAGTATCGTTATAAAGGAAATCCTGTATACTTTAACGCAGAAACAGAAACAAAGGAACACTTTTTTAACAATTTGATGCAAATATATTCTGACAAGTTGGCAAAATTTGTGGTGTTCGAAAACGAAAAATCATCAGGTCTTGTAATAGATAGATTATCAAAAGTGTTTGATTATGTTTTTGTTGATGAGATACAAGATTTAGCGGGTTACGATTTAAGTATTATTAAATATTTAGTTGAATCTCCTATTAATCTAATAATGGTCGGCGATCCTAGACAAGTAACATATCATACACACGAAGAAGCGAAATGGAGTAAATATTCTGAAGGAAAAATAAAAGAGTTTTTAGTTGACAATCTGGAACCAGATGCTGTTGAAATAGACGAAAAGTCATTAAATGTTTCACACAGAAATTACAAAGACATCTGCATTTTAGCTAATCGGCTTTATCCTGATATGCCTTCTTGTGCTTATGGGGAACAAGAGGAAACAAGTGATAAAGGGGTTTTTATTGTTAAAGAAGACAATGTTGATGCGTTTCTACAAGAGTATAATGCAACGCAAATACGGCATAACATAAGAACAAAAACCAATCCCAACAATGAAGTTATTAATATGGGTAACTCAAAGGGATTGACAAGAGAAAGCGTGTTGATTTATCCTACTAAAGATATGGAAAACTGGATATTTGATAATTCACAACCATTAAAGTTCGAAACGAAATCAAAGTTTTATGTTGCAATCACTAGAGCTCAAAAAGCAGTAGGAATTGTAACTAAGAAAAAAAGGTTTTCTTTACCAGAAGGGATAAAACTATATATTCCTAAACTGAATTGATTTATAAAAGCATATATGATATAATGATTACGCAAATAGATTGTGAAATATTATGGCTGTTATCAAGGTTGATAACGAAATGATAACAGTACATCGGCAACGATGAATAATATGGACAAATCAAATAATCAGGAATAAAAAGAGATAAAATTTCTAAACAAAAAAGTTTAGAAACAGAGTTTTATTGCAGAGTGGGAATAATATCCAAAACTCAAAAAATGGCTTAAACAGGCGGTTTGCGAGGATAAAATCAATCCCGTGACGCTAAAATGACGCTATTTTTCAAAAAAGATAATGGCTGTTTCACTTTTTGTGAGACAGCCATTTTTGCGTTTTTTCTGTTATTTCTCAATTACGGGAATTCATATTTGGCTTTTGTAATTTGCAGCGCTCATATCGCCTGCTGTGTAGGCTTCAATGTCCATTTCGTAAGTCGGTTCATAATATGTCGTGGGGAAAAACTCCGAACAGATTTTGTGCCACATTTCCTGTATAGCATTAGGCATAGCGCCCTCACACTCAAATATTATCCATGTTCTTGCAGGAATTGTATTGAGTCTGAACCCTTTAGGCACTTTCGTTTCCTTATCGCATTTTGCAGCAATAGAATAATCAAAGGTTTGTTTATCTGTGTGAGTGTTACCGTAGCAAATTCCGAAAATATATTCAGAATCCTCAGTGAGTTCAAGCAACTTATCCAATGTGCCATCCGTCCTTGATTCGGTCCAAAACTCAGGAATAGTATTCTTGTTTTGGCTATCGTCAATCGTATGTAAGCTAACCCTTTCAATTACTGTAAATTCATCTTTTTTAACAACTTTGTAGTTCATTAGACTACCACCTTTCAATTTGATTTCAACCGAAAGACACATCGTAATTTTGTGGCAGAAATTCCTTGTTTATCGGTATTATTTCCGCAAAACTTTGTTTTGAACGTTAATGATAATATAACCTCTTTTGTTCATTATAGAACTGAAAAACTGCACGAATTAGAAACTATAAACTTCAAAAGCATAATGGCCATAGCACCAATCTAATTAATCTTAAAATAAGTCGCGTCAGTTAAAATATAGTGTTTTTCTATTATGTAAAAACATATACATTAACTGATTGATGTGAGGCCTAACGTTTTAAACACATAGAAAAGACGTAGAATAATTATGCGTTAAATATGACTTTTTCGATGGCAATGTTAGACATATTTTTCATATACCATATCCTCAAGGAAAACCAACGATGTGTGCATATATTGAATGAGTTACTTTTATAGTGGCAAGCGAATCTGTTTCTGTACAGTAAATGGTATAGAGGATATAAAGCAAACGCATAATAATATTGACATAAACCATTAAATCATTTAAAATAGGAGTGTAATTATGTGGAAAAAAGAAAGAAAGGACGTTAAAAAGATGAAAAAAGCTAAAACCATCAAGGATTTAGTAAATTCTTTAGATCCCAATCCTATCAGCACAGATGAGAATATGGATTCTTTTTATGTCGATACTTCGGTAGCTAGGGGAACAGATTCGACAGCTAGAATTGAATATGTATTGAAAAACGGAGAATCGAAGAATAAAAAATTCTTGTTTGCAGGTCATTCTGGCAGCGGAAAGAGTACCGAATTGTTTAAATTATCTGAGAGATTAAAAGATCAGTATACTGTCATTTCTTTATCAATTTCAAATTATGCTAGTTTTCTTGATTTATCTACTGTAGATGTGATATATGCGATGTTCAAGAAATTGGTTGATAAATGCGAGAAATTAAACATCACTGTGAATGACGATTTAATGAGAAATATATTGGTTTATTGGCAAGAAGAATCAATTATAACACAAACTACCGAAGAAGAAACATCTTTAGAGGGTGAAGTAGGCGTTGGCGTTTCTCTGATTCAGATTATATCTTCTAGGATAAAAGCATTTTTTCAACAGAGCAATAAGTTAAAGCGTGAAAAAGTTGAAAAGGCTGAAAGGTCACTTTCTCAGTTTATATCACTTGTTAATATGTTTTTACGCGATTTGAAAAAATCGGCAATAAACAATGATGTTTTATTCATAGTCGATGATCTTGATAAAATGGCTGAAAAAGAAGCATATGACATTTTTAAAGAGCATACAATGTTCTTAACATCTATAGAGGCTAACATTATTTATACCTTCCCTGTGTTTATGCACTATAACCCGAATTATAGATATATCAGATTTAATTTTGATGAATCAGTTATTCTTAGCATAATTATGACCAACAAAATAGACGGTCATCCCTATGATGTTGGGATAGAAACATTAGAAACAATTGTAAAAAAAAGAGCGGAAGAATCTCTATTTGAAAAAGATGTAATTTTATATGCAATCAAAAAATCAGGTGGCAGCATAAGAAATGTATTAAATTTGCTTAGATCCGCCTCAATTAACGCAGGAATGCAATCTGAAAAGGAGCCAGCAAACCATAGCAAAGAAATTGTAACGATGGACGATGTTGAATTTGCATATAGGGATTATAAAAATGCAATGCAGAGATCTATTAACAGAAAACATCTTCCAATATTAAAGGAAATTTACAAAAACAAACGACCAATTGGCGATGAAGATAATTTGATCGTAATGGAATTATTTAAAACATTCGCTGTCATTGAATACAATTGTGACAGGTGGTGTGATTTGAATCCTGCGGTGAAAGATTATTTAACAGAAGTTGGTGAACTTGAGACAATAAAGATGCCATGAAAACAACTCGATTTAATAATAACTACCAAACTATAAAATATTTTTGTGCTAATGCCAATAGCGGTTTTTGTGTTGTCGAATTAAATGATATGATTACCAAAAATGAGTTTATTAATTGTTTATTAAACGATTTTGATGTTTTAGTATGTTCCATTTCAGACGTAATCAGCGACAATAATAAAAAAAATACAGATAATACAGATTGTCAAATTATTGTTATTGATGAACTCAATAATGATAATTTAGATCAATTGGCAATTGATCTAAATTACGAACGGAACAAACTTTCTAGTCTAAAAAAACCAATAGTTTTTATTTTATCTACATCATCCGTTAGTAAATTAATTAATTATTCCGCAAGCTTTTGGAGCTATGTATCACTTCATAAGTTTTTTGGAAACAGGTTTAGAAATATATTTGAACCCCATTTTATTTCTTCTAATAATGACGTAAATCTCAATGGGGTTTTACAAACAGAGTTTTCCAGTAGACTGCAGGTTGCAAATTCGAAAAGAATCCAAATAAGTAGTATTATTAATTCTGTTTTTAACATAGATGATTCCAATCTTGATATTAAATCTTTCTTGATAAATCAATTTTCAAAATTGGATAAGACAAATAAGAAAGAAGTTGAAAGTTTCGGATATAAAATTCTTTCACTAATAGAGCGCTTGCAGCTTTCAGGCTTTTTTTTAGAAGCAGAAGAATGCATAAAATTTTTTTATTATTATTTTGATCCTTCTAAATATCCTTTTGAGGTGATAACACGACTGTTAAGAAATTCAGCAGAAATAAAATACAAAACCAAAAAGTATGATGAAGCATTAAAATACTATGAACGATTGTATGAACATTTAAACGGTCCAACTGCCATATCTAACAATGATTATTCGGTATTAATGAACAATATTGGAGTTGTCTATTATAAAGAGAAAAGATACGACGAAGCATTGGATTGTTTTTATGCAGGTGTTAACTATGTGAATTATAGTAAAAAAAACTACCCTTTAATTCACATTTTATATAATTTGAGTTTACTGCATTGGACCATAAATGATGTTGGTAACGCATTTGATTATATTGAAAGTGCAATAAGAATCGCTAGAAATGAGACTAACTATTATAACTTGATTTTTGTTTCTGTATTTTCTGTGTTTTATTCATATCTTCAAATTAATTGCGGAGAAAAAGATAAAGCTAAACAAAAACTAGTCGACGCATTAGACTTTTTTAGGAATACATTAACAGAAAAATGCGTTTCTGCAATGGAAACACATTACGTGTTTGCTATTTTTTATTTTTATTCTAATGAATTGGATAATGCTTATAATTGTGCCAAGAAAGCTTATTATATAGCAAAGCGAATTAATGTGGATTTGTGGATACGTGTTCAATTGAGAGAATTGTTAGGCGAAATTTGTTTTTATTCAAACAAGTATTATGAAGCGCACAAGTTTTTTTCAACATGCATTAATTATGCAGAAAAACACAATCTGTTTTCCTTCGAAGTGCTCTCATGGATAAAAGAGGTAAATGAAAAATGTATTGCTTGTCTTTAGGGGATTGTTAAAAACGCCTGGCTAAAAGGGAACCAAATGCAATTTACTCTGTTTTTTTATTGCTTGTAGAACAAGAAATGAGATGCTGTTATCTACGCTGATAATGTGTTAACTAAATAACAGATATGCAAAATAATAAATATAATATGGATAACAAAAAGACGATTTCTCTCACAGAACAGAGTTATAAACAAAAGTGTTTAGTATTTGAGAAATTGTAATAATAGGCTAATAACAAGCGGTTGTTGAAACAGGCGTTTTGCGAGATCGTTTCTAACTCTGTAACGCTAAAATGACGCTATTTTTCAAAAAAGACAATCCCCAATCATTTAACGAAGGTTAGATGATTGGGGATTTTTTTATTCGTTTAGTGTATTAATACTTGAATCTTTAATTTTATTTCCGTCACCAATTGTCACACGGTTATCATTATATACCAGTACAGTAATTTTATTTGCTATTTCTTCGATTTCAGAAGAACTTTTACCAGATATGTCAATATCAAGTTCATCAAGATTTCCGAACTCATTTTCTAATAAAATGAGGGAATCGAGCAACCTGTTTTCGATAATTGAAATAGTATTTGAAAGGTTGTGAGTGCTTACTTCAACACGAGCAGAAGTAATTATCATAAAAGGATCGTTGTTGTATTTATTAAAAACAGGGAAGTAATCTGCAGGTATCTGTTTCCCTAAACGATTTTCTGATTTTTCATTAAATTTTATTAAATGTTTTAATGCATCGACACCTTCAAACAAATAGACACTTAATAATGCCTCTTTAGCTTCTTCTGGCATTTTCCCCAACGGTATTGAAACATTAGTCCATTTTAAATGATTTGCCATAGAACCTTTCATATAAGAACCAACAAGGGTACCTCTTAATATTCTATAATCCGGAAGAGAAGCATCTTCGGGATAGCCGCTTATTTCACAATTTACCCACTTTAACAATTCTTCATTACCTAATTCAGAAAACAGCACTTTTGCTCGTTTTAAGGCAGTACCGATATCAATAGTACTGTTTGCTAAATCTTTAATAATTTGACTCTTTGCCATTAGAATAATCCCTCAATCCAGTCAACGATTTTTTGCCAAAAAGAAAACATCAGCACTAAACCAGTGATTAATCCTATTACTGTACTTATCAGAATAGGGTGTTTGTCTGTGAACTTCTTTTTACTCTGTTTAGATGATTCGTTTTTTTCATTTCCAACGGAAATACTTGAATTCTTGATGGTGTTGCCGTCCCCGATGGTTATGCTGTTGTCAACAATTTGCAATTGAGCTTTACTATCTTCGTATTCTTTAAGCCTTTCATTATAAGTTCTGGCTGAATTGTTAACGACAACATGATAAGGAAGATTGTCTGCCCAAAGAGTAACCTTTATATATCCATGTTCGCTTAATTCTCTAATAATACCTCGCAGAACATCATCTTCCTGACGAGACGCAGATTTAAACTTTTCACAAAGAAGTTCCGTTGGATTGTTAGAATTAACGATTTCATCAAGCAAAACTTTTGAGTTACTGGGTAATTTATAAAAATCCATATAAAACCTCGTTATTCGTTTTCAGTTTTTCTTTTTTCACGAAGCTTTTTGAGTTCCTCGTGTGTTTCCTCTGCTGCGGACATTGGGAAGCGTAACTTCCACTCCATATACTCATCAAAGGTAATATCACCATTTTTGAGTTGAATTGCTTTTTTCTTCCATTCCTGTAAATCGTTGTAAAGAGGATTATTGATTGTGTTATCAACGAACTTAAAAGAAATATCATCGGAATCCGGATTAATTGTAATCCCGAATTCATCTTCAAGTCGGAACAAGGTATGCATTAAGATATCATAGTGAAGGATATCGGGCACTTTGAGATCAGATTCATCAACATTTAACGCTAAAGAAAGCAGGGTAACAACCTTGTCCTTTGGTCCATAAGTATTCGTTTCGTATTGCGCCACTCTGACATCGGCAGTTTTGTCAGAATAACCGATAGCTTTTCCTAATTCCTTTTGCGTCATTCCTCTGTGCATACGAAGAAAACGAATTCTTCTTCCTATTAACATATATGTATCACTCCATAATGCTTTTTTACCATTATAGCACAGGGAATAATGAAAAGCAAGGAAAAATTACACAAAAAACTTTAGTGAAATTAAATAAACTTTATAAAAACGCTTGACAAACAGAAATTATCGGTCTATAATACATTACAGTAAATACTTTAAGTCGCTGTAATGCGCTACGGTAATATTTACATAAAAACTAAATGACCGTCTGAATTGATAATTATGCCATGACCTGCTACCGCAGTGAGCGAGATAACACCGTTAAAACAAGGGTGGAGTTAATTCGGATAGAACGGCGAAAACAAAAAACCAAAAGAAAGGAGGTATTTTATGACAGGTAGTGCATTTATTACAGCTAAAGAAATTGCCGACGAGCTGGGAATGTCAATGGCTTACGCATACAAGGTGGTACGCACCTTAAATGCAGAGTTGAAACAACAAGGGTACAGCGTAATCAGAGGCAAGGTTAGCAGAAAGTATTTTGAAAAGAAGTATTATTACAGCGATGGAGGTGACTAATTATGGCTGTAGTAAAAGATAAAGAGCGTGGCACGTGGCGAGTGTCCACATATTACAAGGATTGGACAGGTAAGCAGTGCAAGAAAACCAAGCGAGGTTTTAAGACCAAGCACGAGGCACTTGATTGGGAAAAGGAATTTCTGCTCAACAAAGCGGGCGACATGAGTATGTTGTTCGGTGACTTTGTAGAAATCTACCGTTCTGACCTTAAGAATAAAGTAAGGGAGCATACTTGGATGTCAAAGAATAATATCATCGACAAAAAGATTCTTCCGTACTTTGCAAATCTTAAGATGAACGAAATCAAACCATCAGATGTTTTGCAATGGCAGAATGAACTGCTTAATCACACGGACAGTAACGGTAAGACCTATTCGCTGACGTATCTGAAAACGATTCACAATCAGCTTAGCGCAATTTTTAATCATGCTGTAAATATGTATGATTTGAAAAGCAATCCCGCTCGCAAGGCAGGAGTAATCGGTAAAAAGGAAAGCGAAAAGGAAATGCTGTTCTGGACTAAGGAGGAGTATATGAAATTCTCCGAGTCTATGATGGATAAGCCGCTGTCCTTCTATGCGTTTGAACTTTTGTATTGGTGTGGGTTGCGTGTAGGCGAGATGCTTGCATTAACGCCGGAAGACTTTGATTTTGAAAGAAAGACCTTGAGGGTCAACAAATCTTATCAAAGGCTAAAAGGCGAGGATGTTGTTACTGCACCGAAAACAGACAAGAGCGTAAGGCAGGTTGATATGCCGGACTTTCTCTGTGAGGAGATGCAGGATTATATCAATTCCATTTACGGCGTTGAAAGTAATCAGCGCATATTCCCCGTAACCAAGAGTTATATGCATCACGAGATGGATAGAGGTTGCGCTGAAACCGGAGTGAAAAGAATCCGTATTCACGACCTGCGACACTCGCACGTATCTCTGCTGATTAATATGGGATTTGATGCAGTAACGATTGGCAACAGAGTCGGACACGAAAGTATCGACATAACTTTCCGTTATGCTCATATGTTTCCATCAACGCAGAAGGATATCGTAAAACGCTTGAATGAAGAAAGGAGCTTTCAAAATGTCAGCTAAGAATTGCGACAACCATAACCGTTGGCGTAGCGTTACAGTTGGATTTAGAGTATCCCCCGAAGAAGCAAAGCAGATTGACACAGCAGTTGCTTTATCGGGATTAACTAAACAGGATTATATCCTGAAAAGGTTGATGAACAGAGAGGTTGTTGTGCAAGGTAATCCGAAGGTGTATATCGCCCTGAAGCGACAACTTGAAGAAGTGCTGCAAGAGTTGAAAACATTGCAGGACGAAACTCCCTCAGAAGAACTGCTTGACGCTATCTGCTTAATTAACCGAACTCTTTACGGAATGAAAGGCGAAAAAGAAAATGACTGTCCTTGATGAATCTGCTGGAACAGATTCGGACAGCCATACTATGTTAATAGCAATCATAGTATAACCAATCTTTTCGCCGATGTCAAATCAATAATACGGTTGTCTTTGTCAGTTCAAGTTGTCTTTGCCTCGCAGAGCGCAATGCACTTTTGATGCGTAAGTGTCAAAAGTGCCATTGCGTTACTCTTGGCAAGAGTAACAGAACCGAGAAAGCTCGAATTTATGAAGAAAGTTGATATTATGAAAGACAGATGAAACAATAATGTATTTATCAAGTATAAGTATTGAACTTGGTAAGGGCGTTTTGGATCACAACAACCGTAAATTCATCGCTGAAAATGTTGACAGAGAGAGGACAAAAAACAATGTAGAATTCAAAAACATCCCCCTTGAAGATGCCTATCATACACTCTTTGACGACGCTCTTAAGAGGTACAATGACAGGCAAAAACGAGCCGACAGAAAGATAGATAACTACCTTGAACACATTCAAAAAAGCAAACAGGAAAAGCCCTTTTACGAGATAATCGTGCAGGTCGGTAACCGTGATGATATGGGTATTGGTTCTCATAATGAGTCCATAGCAAAAGCCATATTAGAGGACTATATGAGATACTTTGAAGCACGAAATCCCAACCTGTTTGTGTTCAATGCACATCTCCATATGGATGAAGCTACACCCCATTTACACATCGATTTCATCCCTTTCACTACCGAAAGCAAGCGTGGATTAGATACCAGAGTGTCTATGAAACAGGCACTTGAAAGGCAGGGCTTTAGTGGTTCCGGCAGGAGTGACACGGAGGCAATGGCTTGGTTACAATCCGAAAAAGAAACCCTTGCAGGCATAATGGAACGACACGATGTTGAGTGGGAACATCAGGGCAACCAGCGTGAGCATCTCTCCGTTTTGGAATACAAAAAGGAACAGCGAAGCAAGGAAGTTGCGGAACTTGAAGAGGAGATTAAAGCGTTAATAACGACTGCAGAAGACCTCACCTCAACGGTTGATAAGGTAACGGATATAACTAACAACGAGGCGTTTGAGAAAGAGTTTACTCTCCCTGAACCTCAACGTATGGAGTCTGCAAAGAGTTACAAAAGCCGCATTGAGGGTATGTTCAACAAGTTAAAAGCGTTTGTGAAAAATGTATTTGTTGAGTTGATGAAGGCACGAAGCCTGAACGCTGAATTATATAGCAAGAACACAAGTTTAGGTTTCACAAACATTGATTTACGAAATTCAAATCGTCATTACCAAAAAGAAAACTTAAAACTGCGCAAGCAGTTGGCAGACTACCGTCTGTTACGAAATGTACTCGGTAAACAACAGGTTGACCAAATACTTGAAGCAGCAAAACATCCAAACAGAAAAGGAAGGAAGCATAACCATGAACAAAACTTTATCAGATAAGAACAACGGACTTGATTACACACTTGTAAACGGAGTTTATCTCCCTAACTTGATATCAACCGAAACAAATTACGAGATTGGGATGTGGGGTCAGAGGCATCTTGAGTATATCAAGAAGAATCGCAGATCATTCTATTTCAATCTCAAAACAAGCTGCAAGCTCAACTCATATCTCCACGAAGTTGACATCAGAGCAACCGATATGTATGACCGACTTGTCAATCAACTCAAGGAGCAGCAGGGCATTACGGAACAACTCAAATACGAGGATATGATGACTTGGGTTCAGGCAATTAACAACATCACTAATCAGGCGAGAGAGATTATTGATAACGAAGTTATCTTTACCGTATAAGAAAATGGAGCAGGAATTTTTCCTGCTCCTGTTTTATTAATACCACCTATTAATCCAGCCGTCTGAGTCGGTTGGGGATTCGGGAGGTGCTGTTTCGGGTTCAGATACGGGGTCTGATGTGGTTGGTTCGTTCGTGTTCTCAAACGGTATGTCGTTGTCATCTGCTGCGGTTGTGGTTTCCGTTGTTATAACCGTTGTATATTCTGTCGTTACATATTCGCCGGAGCGGTTTGTTATCGGCTTGCCGTTTTTGTCTGTTGCGATTTCGGCTAAAACCGTAGTTGAGTCTTCTCCCTGCGAATCATCTGAAACGATTTTATAATAATGCGTTGTGCCTTCTTCGTCAACAATTACGGTTGTTGCTTCCTGTTCCGTTTCACTTTCAGTCGGTTTATTATCCACTTCACCGCCCTGACTGCACGAAACAAGGCTTGCTACTACCACTACAATTACAGAAAGTGATAATATTATTTTTTTCATATCAGCTGCCGAAGGGTACGTCGTTGTCGTCACCCTGAACATTGCCGCTTGTGGTGATAACGTCAACCGTTTCAAATTCTTCAAGCTCGGTTTCGGGTTTAATATATTTCTCTTTCATTTCAATTTCTCCTTAATACCATTTATCAATCCAACCCTCGTCATCAGTACCGACCGTGCCGCTGGTTGTTATGACATCAACAGTTTGGTATTCTTGTAATTCCACTTGCGGTTTAATATACTCTTCTTTCATATTTAACCCTCCAACAGATTGCTTAAGCTATCTTTTATTCCTTGGTCTACTGAGCGATCGTTGATAACAAGCGTTGCAACTTCCTTAAATGAACCGTGAAGAATCGGAGAATAGAACACCATTCCGTCAATGGAGACATATGCTCTTGCTGATATTTCGGTATCGTAGTTTGCTTTCGGAATATCGGTAAATACAAGATTAAAACTTGTTTTACCATTGTCGGAGGTTTTTGCGTTTGCGACGCGTTTCTTACCATTGTCAATATCTAAATCGTCAGTATTGCTGTATGCATAAACAAAACCGTATTCCACATCGTCCGCAGTTTCTTCAATCTCGTCAAGCTCGTTCCAGTTAAAGCCAAAACGAAGCCCTGCGTCAGTCACTCTGATAGAGCGACCTCGTTTGCTTACCGCGGTATTGCTGTCAATAAAAATGTGACCATATTCGTTTGCCCACTCTTCTGCATAAGTTCCCGCTGGCGCAACAACGGTATACTGAACGCCGTCGGTATTGTTCTGACATTCTCTGAAGTTTTCGGAAAGATACAGCGTCGTACTGTATTCAGGGAAACCATAAGTAACTTCAAGGCTTGGCAGAAACAGTTCTTCAATTTGGGTTGTGGTGCTTGCCTTCATATTCAGACCGCCGTTGCTGTCGTCAACAAGGCTCGGCAGACTGAGAGATTTCAGCGAGTCGCAGTTATTAAATGCGTTTTTGGTAAGTTTTGTTACCTTCGGTGTGTAAACTTCCTTCAGCTTTGGACAGTGTGAAAAAGCCTGCGCTTTGATAGTAGTAGCGTTGTCGAAATATGCGGCTTCAAGCGAGGTGCAATAATAGAATGTATCCATATTTATTGTTTCGACAAGCGGCGCTTTTATCGTTTCCACAAGATGGCTTGCCTGAAATGCATCGCTTTCAATTTCTGTGCAATTTGGCAGATTAATTTCGGTAAACTTATTTGCGTCCTGAACGATGAGCTCGTTTGAGCCAAATGCCATAAAGCCTATTTTTTCAACCTTTGAAAAATCAAAATATTCCAAATTATCGCAGTTTGCAAATGCGTGGTCATCAACAATTCTGATGTTGTTTGCATATACAGCCGTTAAATTGTCGCACCAATAAAACGCAGAATCCTTAATCGTAGTACAGGTGTCGGGTAGCGTTAATGTTTCAATTGTCTCATATGCTTTCAATGCACCGTGAAATGCGTGCTTTCCTAAGCCTGTTACTGTGATACCGTTAATTGTTTCAGGCACTACGACGTCCTTCTTATTGCCGTTATACAGAGTTATAACGCCGTTTTCATCAATTTCAAAATTACTGTTTTCCTCTGTGTAGGTTATGGAATACTGATGATAGGAGAATGTGCTTGGAGTTTCTGGATTGATGCCGTAAACGTCGTCCTTGAAGAAAGAACATATCGCAAGTTTCGTTCTTTCGGTAATCACAATAGGCTCAGTATATTTTGTCATCACATTCTTTTTGTATTTATCCAAAAACGGAGTGTCGGGCATAACTTTATAATATACTTCTGTTTTTTCGTCTGCCGGCTCAAGCGTGACGGTAACACTGTCGGTATACACACCGCCCACTGTATAAATCACAGGTGCTTCAGGCACATCAAACCACTCAATATTCTTTGCGTTTGTCATATTAAGGATCGGCGCGTTTGTTTTGAAACCCGTCGTTTTCGTTCCGTTTAGTACCAGACAGCTTTCAATCTGCTGCGGCGTGTATTCAGGATAAACGGCTTTGATAAGAGCAGCTGCCGCCGTAACGAACGCAGACGCATACGGATTTCCCGTGTGCTTGTTGGAATAATCGTCGTTCTCAAAGCCTATACCCTCTATGCCCACGCCAGGTGCATATATCTCGGTTCTCGGGTAATTAGTGCCGACATCAAATTCCTTGCCTTTTTTGTCTATACAGTGTGCCAGAATACAGTAATCTGCATTAAACTTTGTATAATTATTATCCATATTTGACGGTGCGCAGATAGTAATTCCCGCATTGTACAATTCTTTTTGAACACGGTAAAGAATTCCGGTGTTGTTGGATCCGCCGTCGTAGGTGATGTTAACGTCCATAGACAGTATATCCGCGCAGTCCTCTGCAGCGGCGTACATAGCACAGACTATTCCCGATTTTGTCGCAAGTGTTTTGTCGTTGGCGCACTTATAGCAGCTTACCTTTACGTTATCTGTAGTGTTGTCCACGATATTGCCGACTACATTGCATGTACCAGCAAAGAGGGTTTCTTCAGCATAGCACATTTCAGAGGCTTTATCACCTGCTCCCGAAACGTTAAAGCCCGACTGAACGTATCTGTTTGGATTAGCCTTATAGTAATCGTGATTATAATTAACTCCGTCGCCGATAACAGCAACCTTAACCTCGCGGTTCAGCGCTTCCTCGCTCATAGTATTTATAAACGAATCGTACCCTACGTAATCGCCGCCCCAGGAGAGCTTATCGCCGCTGTACGCTGCTGCCGAAGGCCAATAGCCAAGATTCTTGTAAAGCATATCGTATTCCATATACAAATCGTGCTTTTCGCCGTACTCGGTATGAGCGTCATTGCGTTCAAATTCCTGTATGCTTTCAAATGCAGCAGAAGCCGCTTCAGCCGTTTCATACTGGAAAATATGCAGGTTTTTGTAGCCCTCAATCGTTTCAACAGCACCATAGGATTCCACCTTGTGCGGCGCGGTTACTATGATTCTTGTGGGAATCTTGACAGATGGATTTGAGTCTGTTAACAACGGCTGATAGTATTCCGTATCATACTGCGCCTGAATATCATACAGGCGTGATGCAAATTCATCAACCGTTATCGCCGGAACATCTTCAACCGCAAGTGCACTTATGGGAGTGCCGACGATAATAATACAGACTGACATAATTAATGCTATAATCTTTTTCATAAATATCACTCCTTAATTAATTTTCCAACTTTAGTAAAACAAATCCTTAGAAAAAAGCAATACTATTTACAGAAACGCAAGAAAAACACGTCGAAACGCAAGAAAAAAGGATTGACAATCGTCAATCCTCTTTGTTCAGTAGCATTATCGTTATTGTAAATGTTTTGTCCGTTTCGCTATATTCCCACTCAAAATCGCCGCTGTATTTCTTAATTGTTTTTTCAACACTCTTCAAACCTAAACCGTGAGTGCCTTTTTGCTTTTTTGTTTTCAGGTTTTTATCCGGTGCGGCATCGCAGGAGTTTGTAATGACAACCGTATCGTAGGTGTTAACCTTTTTCGTTGAAAGAGTTATGTTCTTGTCCGTTGATTTTTCGGCAGCTTCAAGCGCATTGTCAAGAACATTGTCGAGAATCGTTACAAGGTCAAAATCATCAACGAATCCGAGATTTGAAAGCTTGGTATCAAAGCTAAACAAGATATGCTTTAATTCACACTCGGTAACGTATTTGTTGATGATAATATCAAGCGTGTGATTGCCGCTATGACTTGTGCTGTTTGACGACTTAATTTCGTCTGTCATCTTATCAATATACTCCGCAACCTGCTCGTTATCTCCGAGCTCGCGTATGGCGGCAAGGTGGTTTTTGTAATCGTGAGTAAGAATCTGCATTTGCTGATTTTTCTTTTCAAGCAGGTCAAGATACTGCATATCAATCTCATTTTTCAGATTTTGCTGCTGCAGTTCAAATAGCTCCTGTTGCTGGTTCTGAATATGTCTGTTATAGATGAAAATGAAAGCTGAAAACGGACACGAAATCACACATAAAACGGCCAAAACCATGTTGGTCTTTTGTGAAAAGTTATATCTCATTGCCTCGTTAAACCAGATCACAAATATTATTGAAATGATTAACGGGAACATAAACAACACATAATTAGAACTGTTTGATTTATCCTTTCTGTTCAAAAACAGACAAACCGCTTTGCACACAATTAAATATAAAAGTTTGGTCAATACAGCTATAGTGATTAGTGCAGAAATGCCTGATTTATACAGGTCGGTTGGCTTATCAAAAATGTATGCTATGCTTGCTTCTACCACTACTTCTGTTAATGCCATTATCATCAACAGAAATACTGAACTAAATATCACTTCTTTAATGTTTGTCTTGAAACATAATAATGCAAAAGCAATATTGATTGCTAAAAACACTGCTAAATTAATAAAATAGGTGTTTTTATCAATAATATTGGTCATGAAACCGATTAAATAAAGCCCTACGGCAACCCCTGTAGTATAGAGATAACCTTTTTTCATTTTGAAGTTATCGTTAAAAAACATAAATGCAATTAACGCTTCAAACATATAAACAATGAAAAATACTAACTGCATATTATCTCCTTTTGAGGTAATCAAACCAGAATTTGTGAAAATCCGCCTGCTTGCGTGTTGCTACGGATATTCGGGTATCGCCGAGATAAATCTCTTTGTAGCTGTACTTGGTGATATAGTGAATATTCACGAAAAACGATTTGTGAACCAAATAGAAAAATGTGTTCGGCAGTTTTGAAACAAGGTCTTCAAAGCTGCCTTTTGTTGTGTATGTGCCGCCGGTTGTGAATACGGTTATCTTTCTGTTCTCGCGTTTGATGTAGATGATATCATCAACAAGCACGCGGACGCTCTCGCCGCCGTTTTCAAGATAAATATCAACATAGCTTTCATTCAGATATTCCATCGCCTTGTCAAGACCTGAATAAAGGCGCTTTTCATCAAACGGCTTTTCAAAGAAACGGAATATATGCAAGTCCATCGCCTCATCCTGATATTCGTCAAAGGCGGTAACGAAGAATATAATCGTTCTGCTGTTGCGCTCACGCAGAGCCTGGGCAACCGTTATGCCGTCAGCACCCGGCATCTGAATATCAAGAAACGCAAGGTCAAACGCAGCATCGCCGGGCACAATCTCATCAGGCGTAACCGTGGCGGTTATATCAGTGCTAATCAGGTGCGTTGCCATGTAGCGCTCAATATGAAATTTTAAGTCATCAACGAACTTCTGCTCGTCATCAAGGATTAGAATACGCATAATATCACCGCTATTATTTTAGCATTAACTGCTAAAATAATAAAGCCATTTTGCAGAAACGCAATAAAATCACGTCGAAACGCAAGAAAGTAAGCATTTAGAAGCCAAATTTTGAGGGTAGCAATGGTATATCATTGCCACCCTCGTTTTGGCATTTTGAAACGCAGTATTCATGCGGGTTTCAGATGCTTAAAATGCTGACATTTTAGAGCCGTTTTTAATATCTTTTTACAAGCGTCATATCTTGCGTTTCGGGTTGGTATATACTATAATATTATTTAATGGAAACTCAAATTAGCATTCAAATCCGCGATACATCTACTATATTACCGATTGGAATTAAAATTGAGTAACAAATTGCAACTCAAGCATTTTATAATAATTAATTTAATATATTAGAAAAGGAAATTATGATGTGGAGTAAAGAAGATTACGAAAAATATGCAATAAGTGTTCTTGAGTTTTTTTATTCTGAATATGAGAATATGATGAAAAAAGACTCCCCGGATTTTCAAAAAAGCGAACTTGGAGTAGAAGTAACGCGTTCTATAACAACTAAAGATGGAGAAGTTGATGCGTTCTGGCGGAATAATCAAAACAATCGTTTTCAAGATCTTCCAAAAAAACAATTAAAGAAACTTGGTTTTACGGGTTCTCCGACTTCTGTCGAATCAAACGGGATACTATATGTACAACGAAGCATAAAACACGGTAGCTTGTATTATTACTGGAAAAAAACAATAAATGACTTTGTGTTATGTGCTTATATAGGAAAAACTAAAGACAATAAATCAACAGCTGATGTTATTATTACTGCTTTATCAAAAAAGCTTAAAAAGCTTAATAATAATTATACACTGTTTAAAAGAAATGATCTATGCATAATAATTCAAGAGCAAGTAAACTATTTCATATGTCAAGAAGAATTAATAGATGATTTGTTAAATATCATTATTCTTTCAATAAAGGAAACATATAATAAAACGAAATTGCCATATGTGTTTGACAACATTATTTTGTTATTTCTTGATAATGTTTTTTTCATTGATTCAAAAACATGGCAGTATGAAAGGCATATAATAACACAAGAGAATATAGACAGCTTTTTAGTGCAAATGAAAAACATTTTTTATGTTTTTATAAGCGTCATTTCTTGTGTTTTCGGTCGGTATATGCTATAATATCTTTGTTAAATAGAGAATACAAACTAACTTTCAAATCCGTGACGCTATTTTGACGCTAAAAAGTTTGAAAAAGAGAAAAAGCGTGTAAAATAGGTCAAAAACATTACATCAAAAACATTATACTTAAAGGTTTTACTGTAAGTATAAACTGGATTTCTATGAATGGGAATAAATGGACAATACTTTTGATAGAATTTATGAGGTTGTGCGGCAGATTCCATACGGTAAAGTCGCAACTTACGGTCAGGTTGCGCTGCTTGCGGGTAATCCGCGTTGGAGCAGGGTGGTCGGATATGTACTTCACGTCAATCCCGACCCTGACACAATACCGTGCTTCCGTGTTGTCAACCGCTTCGGCGAGCCGTCTGCTGCCTTTGCTTTTGGCGGTAAGAATATGCAGATTATGATGCTTGAAGCCGAAGGGGTTGAGTTTGTTGACGGCAGAGTTGATATGCAAAAATTCCAATGGAAACATAAATAAAAAAACAAACCCTCGGACATTTGTCCGAGGGTAATGTTTTGCTATTTAGTCGTCATCGTCGCCGCCCATCTGGTGGGTTGAAGAGGTTGATATAACGTCCATTGTGTTGTACTCTTCAACATCAACTTCAGGCTTAGTGTAAAGCTCTTTCATAAATAATCCTCCATTCAAATTCTCACTGATAATATAATAAACCTTTAATTTCGTTTTGTCAACACATTTGTATTTGTGATTTGTCGTAATTTGTGATATTATAGTACATATTGACATATAAAGGAGTTTACTATGCCGGAATTATTTGAAACTGCAATGCTCGTATGCTTCGGCCTGTCATGGCCGATTAATTTGATTAAGAGCATTAAATCAAAAACAGCAAAGGCTACAAGCCTCAAATTTTTGTTGCTCATCACATTTGGCTACATCTGCGGTATTGCCGCAAAACTCGTAGCGCACAATTACACCTATGTGCTTGCGGTGTATATTCTTAATCTCGTTGTTGTAGCGGCAAACGTTGCAGTGTATTTTGTCAACAGAAATCTCGACAGAAAAAGGGAAGCGCTAAATGGACAGAAGTAAGTACGAGTTAATCGAAAATTATATGTTCTCCTGTATGCGTGACAGCGCTCACGACAAGGAGCATATATACCGCGTGCTGAATGTTGCGCTTGAAATTGCCGAGGGCGAAGCGGGCGTCAACTACGACGTTCTGATTGCCGCCTGCCTGCTGCACGATATTGCGCGGCAAGAGCAGTATGAGAATCCAAAGATTGACCACGCCGTTTACGGTGCTGAGAAAGCGTATAAGTTTTTGATCGAAAACGGCTTTGCACCTGCTTTCTCGCAACACGTTGCTGATTGCATAAAAACGCACCGCTTCAGGGGCAGCAACATACCGCAGAGCATTGAGGCGAAAATACTTTTTGACGCGGATAAAATTGACGCAACCGGCACGCTTGGTATTGCGCGCACGCTGTTTTATAACGGCATTGTCGGCGAACCGCTGTATTCGCTCGACAGTGAGCGCAATGTGTTTGACGGCATAGATGACAGTGATCCGTCATTTTTTCAGGAATACAATTACAAACTTAAAAACGTTTACGCAAAACTGCTGACCGAAACGGGTAAAAGCATTGCCGAAAGCAGACGGCAGTCGGCTGTTGATTTTTACAACAGTATGCTGCGCGAGGTCAGCGAATCATACAAAACAGGTAAAAAACTGCTGAAAAAACACATAGATTAATCGAAAGGGGTGACGAGAATGAAACGTGCTTTTGCACACATCGGTTTTTCATTCGGCGTCACCCTTTTTGCGCTCAATGCGCTTGGCACGGAAATTGCGCTTTATGCAGCGGTAGCGCTCGGCGGAATATTCATCTGCGCGCTCGCACTTCCAAAGCTGCGCAGCGGCGTGAGTGTTCCGCTGTGTGCAGGCTCAGCGCTGTTTGCCTGTCTGCTGTTTTTGTACGCATATCATGCGGTTGTGCTGCCGCAGCTCGCGCTTGACGGTAAAACGGCGGACTGCGTGTTTTACATTACAAACCTCGGTGAGCCGTCAACAAACGGCTATGTCTATACTGCAAGAACGAGCTCAATCGGCGTTGCAGGAGTGCCGCAGAATATAAACATAAGGCTGTATTGCAAGGACCAGATTCCCGCTGCGGGCTACCAGGTGCTGAATGGGAAACTGAGTTTTCACTCGTGCGGAGAGAGCGGCTTTTCGTCTTACGGCGCTTGGGGTAAAGAAATATTTCTCAACTCGAATCTTAAATCTTATGACGCAACAGATACACTGATTAATCCGCTTATGCGCAGGATTCTCAAACTGCGCTATCAGATAACGCAGTCGTTTTTGTCGGGCGTTGGCGGCGACGCAGGCGCGCTCGCTGTCGGTATGTTAATCGGCGACAAGTCGAACATTTCACCCGAACTTATCAGCGCATTTAAGATTACAGGCGCGGCACATCTCACAGCTGTCAGCGGTCTGCATCTCGGTGCGGTGACAGGCGTTTTCAGATTTGTTTTTGACAAGTTCAAGGTCAGCAAAAAGATTTCCGCGCCGGTACTTCTGTTTATTGTTGCTTTTTACTGCACACTGAGCGGCTTTTCAAAATCAGTTCTGCGCGCAGGAATAATGCTTGCAATTCTGCTGATTGGCGAGGCGTTTAAAGCGCGTGCCGATTCGCTTAATTCGCTCGGACTTGCACTGTTTGTACTGTGCCTTAATCCGTTTTCGGTATGTGACATCAGCACAATTCTGACAACTGTATGTATACTCGCTATCGTCGCCGTATACCCGATAATTATTAACAGCAAACCGTTTTACAAATTCAAAAGAAAAGTGCGTAAACTCGGCAAAGGAGAAGCAGCGTATCGGTTTGCAAATATGATAATCCGTCTTGCTGAGCTGCTTTTGCTGTCGTTCACAATAGTGCTTTGCAACCTGCCTGTTATGGCAATTGTGTTCGGTGGATTTTCAGCTGTCGGCATACTGTTAAATACAGTAATAGTGATTCTCGGTACAGTATCCGTTACGGTTACGCTGTTTGCGGTTTTACCGCTGCCGCTTTCGTTTGCCGTCAGGGTGATAAACGGTTTGATAATCAGCCTTGTTACGTCTGCTTCAAAGTTGCCGTTTGCATATATAGTGCTCGGCAGGGAGTTCGTTGTCGTTCTCGGTGCGCTGCTGATATTTATCGGTGCAGGCGTGATTATTTCGAAATCTGCCGCTAAAAAGGTGGCTGTGATTTGTGTTGCCGCGCTTGCGGTGTTTATAACAGTTTTCAGCGTTTACGACAGCCGTTGTACGCATATTCTTGTAACTGAATACGGTGCAGCGGTAGTGTGTACTCCCGATAGTATTACTGTTACAAATGTTGATTCGGATAACGACTATTATACTGTTAAAAGTTATCTTTCAAGCCATAATGCGAAGATTGATAAACTTGTTAATTGCAGCAAAAGCTATACAGAACTCTTTGAAAAACAATTCTCTGCGGACGAGATTATTACAGCAAAACAGGCATTCACAGTCAGAGCAGGGGAACTCACCTTTGCAACCGGTTACAGCGCGAGCGGCAACATCGTCATTTGCGGCAAAACACTATACACTGCTGAAGGCAGCCATAAGCTCAATGACGATATGCTGATAACAGTCAGCGGCAGTTCCTACAGCACCGAGGTGTATATGCCGTCTGTATTGACATGAATTTTGTAATTTAGTATAATTTGTATGAAAAACTGATCGGAGGTCTTATTATGGAGGCTGTTAAGGAAAAAACCAAAAAGAAGTCGAAAGGTAAAAAAGCGTTGATTATCATTCTTTGTATCATACTCGTTATAGCAGTTGCAGCGGTGATTTTTATTAACGTTACCACCAAGCCTGCTAAGGATACTGATGAAAACAGGTTTGCAGTCGGCGGTATGGTTGTGTCCGACACTGTTGAATACAAGTACGACAGCGGCAAGGGCATACGCCACGACCCTGTTGTCCGTATTATGCAGATGGTATGGCGCTTCTGTTCTGACGGTGATGCGGCAAAGCATGCAGTTCAGACTCCTCCCGATAAGGTGGAAAAGAAAAAGGACATTCCGTACATAGACGACGGCAACATCTACCATCAGCTTGATGTTTACTATCCCGAAGGCACGCCGAAAGATGCAAAACTGCCTGTGGTTATTGATATTCACGGCGGCGGCTGGATGTACGGCGATAAGGATCTGAACGAATACTACGGTTTGTCGATTGCAGACAGGGGCTATGTTGTGTTCAACCTCAGCTATCGCCTTGTGCCTGACGTTACGGTTAATGAGCAGCTGCAGGACGTTGCTCTCGCGCTGCAGTGGATAAGCAAGAATATGGCAAATTATCCTTGCGATACAAGCAAAATCATGCTCACAGGCGACTCCGCAGGCGGACAGCTTGCCGTGTACTCTGCAGTGCTTCTGCAGAGTGAGGAGCTGCGCAAAACCTTTGATGTTGTTGACGGCGGTATAGATGTGTCCGCGCTTCTGCTGACTTCACCCGTTGCGTATATGAAGGACGGCGGCGCATTCAGCATCTACACAAAGAAGCAGTGGGGCAGCGATTACAAGAAAAAAGCCACATACAATTATATGGATCTGAGCGAGATTATCGATTACGCAAAACTGCCGCCCACATATCTCATCACAAGCGACGGCGACAGCCTTGCTCATGACCAGACTCACAGAGCATACAAACTGCTTAAAGAAAAAGGCGTTAAGTGCGAAATTGCAAACTTCGGCGATGACGAAAACGGCGACGCACTGCCTCACGTTTTCAGCGTGCTGTTCCCGTTTGACAAATCGGGAACCAAAGCAATTGACGACGCACTCGCTTTCTTTGACGAGGCATGCAAATAATATAGTTAAAAGGCTACTCAACCGAGTAGCCTTTCATAGTGCATCGTAGGGGCGGGTTTTCCTAACCCGCCCGCTTTTCTTATTCTTTTGTTAATTCAGCCTTGCCCTCAGGGGTATCGCGATAGTACTGGGTGAAGGGATGGAAGCGTTCCTTTTCCTCCCAGATCTCCTTTGCCTTCGGCGCCCAGTGCTCAGCGTAGTGCTCGCACTTTGCGCACAGCGCCTCAACACTTTCGGGGCAGTTGAGGTTGGTGGACTTTGCACCTGTTTTGTTTACTATTTTCACAAGCGCATCGGGATTTTCAAGCATCGGGCAGGGGCGCAGCATATTGTCGTTAAACGGCTGCCCTTTGTAGTACTCGCGGAACAGCGGTGATTTCAGGCATTCAAGCACTGTCTTTTCGCGGATATTTGAGTCGCTGTAGTGGATGAATACGCACGGCTCAACGTCGCCCTCGCTGTTTACGTGGAAGTAGTTTCTGCCGCCTGCAATACAGCCGCCTACAAATTCGCCGTCGTGCTGGAAGTCAACGGTGAAAATCGGCTTGCCGGTTTTGTCGTTACGCTTTTCGCGGATTGTGCGGTAAACGTGTTCGCGCTGTTCGGGAGTCAGCAGCAGGCTTGTGTCCGCCTCACTTCCGATTGGCATGTAGTGGAAATACCACGCAAAGATTGCGCCGTTTTCAATTTCCATATCGTAAAATTCGTCGCTCGTAACAGCTTCGTAGTTTTTGCTTGTGTAGCACACCGAGGTGCCGAAAATGCACTTGTGCTTTTTGAGCGTCTGCATCGCCTTTATAACCTGAGCGTAAACGCCCTCGCCGCGGCGTGCGTCAGTGGTTTCCTCATTGCCTTCGATTGAAAGTGCAAGCGCGAGGTTGCCCGCTTTTTTGAGATCCTCGCAGAACTTGTCGTCAATAAGCGTGCCGTTTGTAAACGCAAGGAAAATGCAGTCCCTGTTTTCGCTTACGAGCGTGAGCAGGTCTTTTTTACGTACAAGCGGTTCGCCGCCCGTGAACATAAAGAAGTGTGTGCCGAGCTCCTTTGCCTCTTTAACAACCTTACGCATTTCATCAAGCGTAAGATTAGATTTGTGGCCGTATTCCGCAGCCCAGCAGCCCTTGCATTTGAGGTTGCAGGCAGAGGTCGGGTCCATAAGGATAACCCACGGAATGTTGCAGCCGAGCTCGTCTCTCTTGCTTCTCAGAGTTGAAGTGCCCACATAACCTGCGTCAATCGCAAAGGTCAGCGCAAGATTTGTGAAAAGATCCCTGTCAAGGTTCTCGAGACCGTTAAACAGGTACTTGTGCCACACGTTGTTTTCATCAGTGATTATGTCAATCGGTTTTTCAAAGGTGCTTTTCGGGTAAATATTACCTGCCACACTTTTGCCGATTTTAACAAGCCGCAGCATATTGCGCTGTGGATTCCTGTACATATATTTCATCAGCACATTGCCGATTTTGTGAAGTAAAGCCGGGCTGATATTAGCCATATCGGTACCTCTCTTTTACATTGATTCGGGTGCTTCGATTTTGAGCATCGTCAGAATGTTGTAAATTGTTGACTTAACGGCTGTGCAGAGATAAAGTCTTGCGTTCATCAGAGCCTTGTCGTCAGTCACAACACGGTGTGCGTTGTAGAATTTGTGGAACAGTGTTGCCAGTTCGATTACATAGTGAGTAATCTTTGCAGGGTCATAGTTCTTAGCCGCTGAAATGATTTCGTCAGTCAGCGTGCTCAGATGAGTGATAAGCTCGCGCTCCTCGGAGCTATTCAGCAGTTTAAGCTCGTCCATAGTCGGCTCGGTAATCTCCGCGCCCTGTTCCTTTGCTCTTTTGAGAATTGAGCATATTCTCGCGTGAGCATACTGAACATAGTAAACCGGGTTGTCGCTCGACTGCTTTGCCGCAAGCTCAAGGTCAAAGTCGAAGTGTGAGTTAGGCTCGCGCAGGTTGAAGAAAAATCTTGCCGCGTCAATCGGCACTTCCTCAAGCAGAGTGTTGAGCGTAATAGCCTTGCCCGAGCGCTTTGAAAGCTTGATTGTCTCGCCCTCGCGCACAAGCCTTACCATCTGCATAATAACAATGTCGAGCCTGTCAGCGTCAAGACCGAGCGCAGTAAGCGCTGCCTTCATACGCGGAACATAGCCGTGGTGGTCTGCGCCGAGCACATCAATCGCCTTGTCAAAGCCGCGGGTTACGAGCTTGTTATAATGATAGGCGATGTCGGGCACGATATATGTCGGAAGTCCGTTGTTGCGTATAAGCACAATGTCCTTGTCGTTGCCGTATTCACTCGCCTTAAACCATAATGCACCGTCCTGCTCGTAGGTCGCGCCTTTTTCTTTGAGCGCGGCGATAACCTTATCTACTGAGCCGTCGTTATGGAGAGTTGACTCCCTGAACCACTTGTCATAGGTGATTCTGTATTTGCCGAGATCGCGCTCAAGCCCTGCAATATTCTGCGGCAGAGCAAAGTCAACAAGCGCTTTGCGGCGCTCATCGCTCGGAACGTCGGCATACTTATCGCCGTATTGAGCCTTAAAGTTTTCCGCGTGTTCTGTAATATCTGCGCCGTGGTATGCGTCCTCGGGCATTTCAATATCCTTGCCACACGCCTGCAGATAACGCACCTCAAGTGAGGTTGCGAACTTTTCAATCTGGTTGCCTGCGTCGTTGATGTAAAATTCGCGCTTAACATCGTAGCCGGCGTACTGCAAAACAGAAGCAAGGCAGTCGCCGATTGCGCCGCCGCGCGCGTTGCCTATGTGCATAGGGCCTGTTGGGTTTGCCGATACAAATTCAACAATAACGCTCTTGCCTTCGCCGTAATCAGACTTGCCGTAGTCCTCGCCGCTTTCAACAACGTCATTCAGTATTTTCGCATAATATTCATCGCTTAAAAAGAAGTTGATGAAGCCGGGGCCGGCAATTTCAGCTCTCTCAAAGAGTGTGCCCTCTAAATCGAGATTTGATACAATACTCTCCGCAATCATACGCGGCGCTTTTCTGTAAGCGCGTGCGCCCGCCATTGCAATATTGCTTGAAAAATCGCCGTTCTTTTTATCCTGCGGCTGCTCAATTATAAAGTCGGGCAGGTCAGCCTGCGGCAGTTCGCTGTTTGCGACTGCGCGCTCAACTGCTGCGATGATTTTTTCTTTTAACTCGTCCTGTGTTTGCTTAACTATTTTTGACATATTTTAATTTACCTTTACCGTAACCTTAACTTCGTTTTCGCTTGTGAGGGCGCCGTTTACATCGATGTCGTAGCTGAATGAAAATGAGCCCTCGTTGTTTTTGTAATAGCTTTCAATATTTTTGCCGTAAATGCCCATAAGTATTTCGCCGAAATCGGTGCCGTAGTTGCACAGATTACGCTTTGAGCGTTCAATTATCAGCAGTGAGCTGTTTGCGCCTGCACGCAAAAGCTCCACACGTTTGTCGTCCTTTGTTATGGTAAGCGTAGTTTTCAGCGGTTGCAGCGGCGGCTCCTGCTCCTCATTATAACGCATAATGTAGCAGTCGTCCTTTTCCTCAATAGTGCCGACCGTCGTCATTTCAATTTTATCGCTGTCGATACCGTATTTCTGCTTACCGACAATTTTAATAACAGCATTCTGTTTCATTCAGATTACCTTAAATATATCTATGAATTCGCACTTGTCGGAGATATCCTCGCCCATCAACACGCTTGCAACGTCGCAGAAATTCTGCGTCTTGTCCGAAACGTAAAAGCGCTGTGTGCCCGCGTGCGAGTCGTCGTTTTTCATATCATTATTTTCAAGCACGGACTTAACGTGCTTTGCTTCCTCGAGCCCCGAATCAATCAGAGTAACGCCGCTTCCTGCAACCTTCTGGATAATAGGCGCAAGGATAGGGAAGTGCGTGCAGCCAAGTATAACCGTGTCTGCACCGCCTGCCATAATCGGCTCAAGATAACGCTTAACCGCAGCGTTTGTAACCTCGTCGTCAATGTCTATCCAGTTGTTTTCAACAAGCGAAACAAGCAGTGGACACGAAACGGAAACCACCTTAACATCACTGTCAAGCGCGTGGATTTCATCGTCAAATGCGCCGCTGTTAACAGTTGCACTTGTGCCCATAACGCCGACAACGCCGCTTTTGGTAGCCTCAACGGCTGCTTTTGCGGACGGCTTTGTTATGCCTGTTGACGGCTCTTCAATAGCACTTATAACGTGTGCAGCGGCAGTTGACACAGTACCGCACGCCGCAACAATCATCTTGCATGAGAATGAGCGTAAAAACTTAATGTCCTGCGCGGCATATGTTTCAACCGTTTCGTTAGAGCGTGTGCCGTAAGGCACTCTTCCGGTGTCGCCAAAGTAAACTATATCCTCATTCGGCAGCAGTTTTTTCATCGCTCTGACGGTTGAAAGTCCGCCGAGACCCGAATCAAAAACGCCGATCGGTCGTTTATCCATATCATCAAATCCTAATACATATTCTTATTCAAGTTAATTATTCTAACACATTATGCTTATAATATCAATATAAAAATTTAATTAAAAATAAAAATAATTAGTGACAAAACAGTGCATTAGTGATATAATACTATGGATTTAATATATCATACGGAAAGGAACAGCATTATGCAGTTAACTGAATCGTTTAAAATAATTGATAAAAGGCTCGCTAATTTCAATAACGAGCTTGGATTTAAAAAGGCAGAGGAGACCGATGTTTCCGTAACTTATTCGGGCGAAAAAGGTTCTTATCGCCTTGTGTATGACAACGAAACAAAGATTCTCTCGTTTGACTGTGCCTATACAGAGGCAGCAAATGCGGAGTTCAACACAATTTCGCGCAGCCTTTTTGACATCGACGTTATTGACGAAAAGGACGCCAAGAGCACAGCGAACGAAGTGTGTGATGAACTTGAGCGTATGTTCAAGTCAAGGAAGCCTGTTGATCTCGACAAGGTTAAGATGCCTAAAGCCGTATCACGCGGTCAGGCAAAGAAGGGCACTCTGAGCTATGATGTGGACTCGCTTGCAAACCGCTTTGGTGCGCTTTATCCCGAGTTCAAGGATGAAATCAAGCTCAATATTGTTACTTACGGCGAGTTTTTGCCTGAGACTTTCTTTACCGAACACGGCAACGCAAAGGTGCTTGATATTATCCAGAATGGTACCAAGCAGGAGCAGAAAAAGCTGTTCAAAATGCTCGGCGAAGTTTTTGAGGACGGCACCAATGAAGTACAGGATGTTATCGCTGTTACAATCCTCGGCGAGATGAAGAATGATCCTGATATGATGGCGGTTGCCGATGAATTTATGACAGAATATATGTCAGGCCCCGTTCATGAGGTAAACAAGATTACCGCTAAGAAAAACCGTTATACCAAAAAGCTTGCCAACCCGCCTGCTTATAAACCGAAAAAGAACAAATCATTCTCACTCGCAAACGCAATCGGACAGGCACAGCAGGGACAGCCGAGATAATATTTTTAGTCAAGGTTTAGTGTATGAATAGGGATTTTATCATTAAAGTAACTGTATTGCCGCTTTTGCTCGGGGTAATAATCACAATAGCGAGCGTGACTTTTTTCAGTATGCATTTTGATGTATTCTCACCTGTTTATGAGGGTGTAACGCTTGCTGACTTTGAGCAGACTGCGGACACTTCAAAGGTTGTTGACAAGGATTTCAGTGAAATTGAGCCGGGCGACTGCATAGGCAAAATCACAACTCAAAACGATTTAATGCTTGTTGCGAACGCACCGCAGCACCAGCTAGGTGGCGTTGTTTCGTACAAAATCGGCAGCGCTGAATTCGGCAAGTCGGGCTATGTTTATATGCAGACCGACATCAAGAACCTGAAGAGATTAAAAAGCGAAATCAGTTTTTCCGCCTCGGGCTGTTTTGACAAGTGCAATTATGTCCTTGCCGAGACCAAGCACTTTAACAGCGTTGACGCATTGATGGCATATACGCCGGATATTGCAAAATGTGCAATAATTTATGCGTATGACAGTGCTGAAATCGGCGTAAAAAGCACTTGTACCGCCTTGATTTTTGAGGAGGTGCAGATATGAAAATGACTCGCTCGCGTGAGATTTTGTCTGTGATTCTGCAGTGTGTTATGGCTGTTTGTACGGCTGTGCTCATCTTCAGTTTTGTGCTTAATTTCACGTTTGCTTCATCAGGTTATATTGCGTCACGCTTCCCGTGCGACGAGGTTGCCGCACAGTGCGATGAACAGCTTACAGAAAAATATACCGCTCTCGCTGAAAGGAGCGGCTTCCCGGTCAGAGTTTTCGAGATGGTTAAGGAGAACATTCCTACTGTAAGTTCTGTGAAAAGCTCGGTAAAGGGTCTTGTTGAAGGTAACAGTGTGGACTTTTACAACAAGAATCAGATTGATTTCTTTTACAATCTCTGCGAAGAGTATGCAAAGGGCAATAACATCGATTATACAAAGGGTGAAGTTTTAGCCACCGCGCAGGAGGCTGCACACATTTACAGCGACACTGTAGGTATCAAAAGTGCTGAGAGCGCATCGCAGAAAATCAGCGAGCTCAAGCACAAGGTTACCTTTGCGCAGTTCGTTTCAACATTGTTGCTTGTATTTTGCGGAGTTGCAACAGTTCTGATGTACAGCCGCAAGCGCCTCGGTTACTGTAAACTGCTGAGCGCAACGGCGGCAGGCGGTATCGGCGTGCTGTTCTCATCGGCAATGCTGTATATTATTAAGCCTGCTCAGCATCTGAAAATTTCTCCCGATGTTTATGCGTTGGGATTCAGCAATATGACAGGAAAGTACTTCTTTATTACGGCAATTATTGCCATTGCGGTGATCGCTGTTTCATATGTGATTATGATTCAACAACAGCGCAGCTATATCAAGAGCAAAGATAAGGTTAAAGTTACTTAATGATTATGTATTTTTGACTGCAAAAAGCGGACGTTTACCGTCCGCTTTTTCTATTTGATTTTTGATTTTATTTATGATATTATATATATGGGTTATTTTACGCAATTGAGGCTTTTGAATTATGAAACAGATTAAAACCATAATTTCATATTTGCTGACAGCGGTGCTTGTCTGTACCGCTTTGTTCAGTGCGCCTTTTAATGCTTTTGCGTATAAAGCGAGCGTAACTTCGCTGTCAGATGTTTCAACTTCGGACTGGATGAGCACTGTTCTCGACGGGACAAGACTTACGGAAATCACGATCCCAGGCACGCATGATTCCTGTGCGCGTAAATTTAAGGGCGAGGATATTTTCGGCGTTACTTCGGGCATCTCAAAGTGCCAGAGCCTCAATATCACCGAGCAGCTTAATTCGGGCATCCGCTTTCTTGATATCCGTTGCGAGGTTGACCCGGGCTCGCTTTCTGTAAAGACCGTTCACGGCACAACTGACTGCTGGAACGGCGATGATTACTATTATCTTGATTTCGTATTTCAGGATATTTATAACTGGCTTGATTCGCACCCGAGTGAGACGGTGTGCGTTTGCATAAAAGAGGACGACGGCGACAACGGCGTGCCGAAATTTACTAATGCGATATATGAGTACATTCACGGTTACGGTCAGGGTAAATACTTTTACGGTGAGAATTATAATTATCGTGACCGCTGGTATCTCGGTAAATCCGTGCCGACACTCGGTGAAGTCCGCGGCAAATGCGTCCTTTTTAACCGCTTTGATCAGGATATCTATTATGAAGCAGATCAGGGCGTTGTTGCTGATGAAAATGAGTCCGGTCAGAAAATCAAGTACGGCGATTATTCCGACGGCAGCTATAAAGAGCCTTGCTACGAGAATATTTATAACGACAATACCGGCGTCGGCACTGTTCACGTTCAGGATCACTACAAATGGAACACTGAGAGTAAAGTTGCCGCAACACAGTATATGCTCAACCTCGGTCACTGGCGCGGCGAGTACTATATAAACTACTCGTCAACGGTTTCTGACTCGTCTGTTCCGAATCCGGAAAATCTGTCCAAAAAAATCAACCCGAGCTATTACTCATACAATTATACACGTAACAAACCGTCCGGCATATACTGCATGGACTTTGCAACTGCCGATCTTGCAAGGCAGATAATTCTTAATAACGAGGCGGTCTGCGCTAAAGTCAGCGGCACTGACGGCAATATTGACTATACCCTTAACCGCAACACCGGCACGCTGACAATCAGCGGCAGCGGTACAATGAACAACTACGCATACACCTCCGATGTGGGCGCAAACGGTGCAGGCTCCACTGCGCCGTGGTGCGATGAGCCTAAGGATTGCCTTTTTGAGGGGCAGTATAACACGGATCAAATTACAAATATAGTTATCGAAGATGGAATAACCTCAATCGGCGCATACGCCTTTTACGGTTTTGATCACCTGCAGAGTGTGAGCATTCCTGATAGCGTTACCTCAATCGGCGAGGGCGCATTTGCGCGTTGTACGGCGATTAAAGAGGTCGATATTTCAAATACCGGTACCACATCGATCGGCGGGGCTGCATTTTTAGGTTGTTCCGCACTTAAAACTTTTAAAACTGCGGACAGTGTTGCAACCTTTGGCGAGGGTGTTTTTGCCGGCTGCCCGAATCTGACAATTTACGGCAGGCTCGGTATTCCGTCTCAGACATATGCAGATGAAAATGACATTCCGTATTCCAGAGCGTCGGAGTTTTACAGCGTAAACACCACCAGCGGCAACAATGTAAAAGAATCTGAAAACCCGTTTGCAAACCGCGATTTGTCCGACGGCGTAACAATACATTTTGCAAAATACTGCAAAACTAATGACGACTGGAATACATCGCTGCTCAACTTCTCGACGGGTGATGTTAACGACAATCGCTACTTCATATTTATGGGTAACGGCGCTGTGTTCTTCAATGACGGTAACGGCGGCGTTGAAAGCGGCAACAACGGCTGTTACTTTGACATACGCACAACAGGCAATTTCAACATATCAGCAAATAAGTGGACTGATGTTACCGTTACGGTTTACAAGAATGACAGCGGCAACCACATACTTGACTATTACGCTGACGGCAGACTTCTGGCAACGTATAATCTCAGCGGCATTTGCGCGAGCGGCTACCCGAACGGCGTAAGCGGTAACGACGGTGTGTTCTCTTTCCTTGCGAGCGAGGACATCAATCTGTATTACGGCTCGTCTTATACAATTTACGGCTCAATGGGCGGCACGGCGGACTCGTTTATTGACGATGTTAAGTTGTATCCCTATGCGCTGTCTAAGCAGGAAATCGGTGCGTTTGACTCAAGCCTTTGCTATGAGGAGAATTTTGACGGCACGCTTGGCGGCACAGGTACAACAAATCAGATGAACGACGGTATCCCTGTTGAGTATCAGGAATATAACGACGGCAGAACAGGTACTGCGTTTGTACCTTTTTCCGATGACAGACGCGGCAATTACATAAAAGCCGATCTTGATTGGTCGCCTTTTGTTGCGGCGGATACCTCAAAGGGGTTCACAGTCAGCTACTTCCAGCGTGTCAACGGCACTCTCTGGCAGGATAAGGAAACGATTACCTTTGCGCAGGGAAGTACCGATGAGTGTAAGTATTTCACAATCGGCACCGAGGGTTATATAAGATTTAATAACGGTAACGGCGGTACGGACAGCAGTCTGACTAATGCAGGTCGGTACTTTGACCATACCGAGCAGAATTCTGCGCTTGTCAATCACAGATGGCAACACGTTACAGTCAGCATAATTAACGATTATCATTTTAAGGTTTATGTTGATGGCGTGCTTACGGCAGATGTAACAGTTACCGGCGCAAGCGGCTATGCAAATAACGGCGGACTGCTGAACTTCCTTGCAAGCTCTGACACAAGGCTCTACTTCGGCTCTTACACGCCGTATTGGGGCACCGATACAATTTCGCTTGACAATGTAAAATGCTTTGACCACGCGCTTTCGGGCAGCGAGGTGGCGGCGCTCTACCGCTATGACTGCGAGAGCAATCCTGTCACTGTT
Source organism: uncultured Bacteroides sp. (assembly GCA_964480285.1). Classification (GTDB taxonomy): domain Bacteria; phylum Bacillota; class Clostridia; order Oscillospirales; family Acutalibacteraceae; genus Eubacterium_R. The sequence goes on along the minus strand of CAYZPT010000002.1, from coordinate 3,144 downwards.
TTTGAAAACACTTTCGGCTCATCTGCAAACCTTGATATCGGTGGCTTTACCGAGTGGCAGTACGGTTACGGTGAGCGCCGCGGAGTGCTTCACTTCGGCTCAGGCGGTGCAAACGGAAATATGGATATTTACGTCAATGGCACCAAGACTACCGATACTGCGGAGATTGGTGAGTACAGCACAATCAAGGCTGTTTACACGGGCAGCGGCAGCATTTCCGGCTGGCGCAATACCGTTAAGAATGACGAAGGCACCAATGTTTACACGGCGGGTGCTGGCGAGTACGAATTCACGCTCACGGGCGACAGCGTTGTGCATTACGTCGGTACTCAGACCGTCAACAACTCCGATCTCACGGCGTTTTACGCGGCTTACTCAAAGGCGCAGACGTACAGTGAGGAGGATTATTCCGCAGAGTCGTTTGCAAATCTGCAGGCAAAACTGAATGCATATCAGGACTATTCCTCTGCACTGCAGCAGGAGCAGATTGACGACGCGACAGCGGATATCCTTGTCGCTATCAGCGACCTTGTGCCGTATCTTAACCTCACCGTTACTGCAGAAAACGGTGCGGTGAACACTGTCGGCGGCACGGTGCTCTTTGGCGATACAATTAACCTCACAGCGACTGCCGACAGCGGTTATGAGTTCTTCGCGTGGTATGAAACAAAGACCAAGCGCCTGATTTCAGCAAATCCTGATTATTCATTTGTAATCACCTCAAACACTGATTTAAAGGCGATATTTGTTGAACAGAATTCCGCAGTGCTCAGGTTTGAAAACACAAGCGGTCAGCTCGTTAAGTATGTTGCAAAGCCAGTCAGTGAATGGGCGCAGATAAGCGACCTTTCAGCGTTTGCACCTGCCGTTCCTTACAGCTACGGCTACACTGACGGCCAGTGGCGGTACGACGGTGCGCTGAACGCTCTGCAAAGCGGCACAAACGCAACTGTTATCCCGACTTATACGGAAATCGGCGGCGCACTTCCGACGCTTCCTCAAATCACTGACAAGCCTGCTGTTACGCTTAACTATCAGCTTGACAGCGTAAACAACATCGGCTCGTTCATTATGGCAGTCAACGTACCTGAGGGCGTGACTGTTCAGTCAATCGGCACTGTGTTCAAAAACGGTGCGGCAGATACCTTTGCGCCTGCCGGACTTGACCTGACAATAAACAATAAAACAATGACTTCAAAGTTTGAGGTTAACGATACTGTCAGCGGCGTTTACGTCACAAATATCAACAAGCTCTCCTCGCGCTATAACTGGGCAGCAAAGGGCTATGTGACTTACTACGACCAGAGCGGCAAGCTCCACACAGCGTATTCAAATCAAATCAATATTGTTGAAAGGCAACCGTTATGATGGATTCAATAAGGCAGTTAATTGACACAAGCAGTATTCAGACAGAACGCACATTTATTATTGCCGCTATTTTGTATGCCGCTGCAAAGGTGATTTTTTGCATTGCAGTCAGCAAGCATGCAAAACTTAATCACGTTCAGTTTGGTAAAATCTGGACTGTAGCAGCGCTTGTTTTCTCGCCTGTCGTGACTGCGGTTTACTTTGGGTTCAACAAGCATTTTCACCACAAAGTGCCAATTGTTTGTACTTCCTGCGGCAAGAAAACATCAAAGGGTCAAACAAAGTGCAAACGCTGCGGCGGCACGCATTTTTCCCCTGCGCAGTATGAAAACTATGCAGATGTTAAGAACAGGGTGATTGTGCTTCTTGCAGTTGGAGTCGCACTTATAGCGGTAAGCACTTTTTACATAAATTACAGTCCTGACGCATCTGATGAAATCAGCTTTGGCGAAGAATACGAGGAAGATGAGGAAGGTTTTGCCCACTTCGATTTTGACGGCGTCTATTATGACATGAAAGGCAAAAGGTATACCGACAATTTGGAAGTGCCTTATTATGACAAGGACGGAAATGAGTATCTTTATGATAATTCCAAGGGGCTTGTGAAAAATGACGGCAGTGGCGAGGATGTGTCTTTTGATATGGCGCTTGTTGACGATAAAGGTTATTTATCTGTAGGTCAATTCGATACTGCGCCGCAGGTTGTACCGTTTAAAACGCAGGACGGCACAATGTACTACTGGGCAAAGGACGTTTCTTGGGATAAGGACGGTAATATGATTTACTCCTCAAACGGCGAACCTGTAGTGAAGTAAAACAGCGGTTAAGGGAGAAAAAGTAACAACATATATAGTGTTAGCGGGCGGGTTAGGAAACTCGCCCCTACAAAACAAAAAGGCTATCTCACATCAAAGGTGAGATAGCCTTTAGCTTTTTGATTTGTTATTTGATTACTCTTACCTTGATTACGCCGTCGATTGCCTCAATGTCGGTTACAACAGATGTTGAAACGTCAGTGTCGCAGTCGATGATTGAGTATGCGATTTCGCCTCTGTTCTTATCCTCAAATGAAGCGATGTTCACGCCGTCCTTTGAGATTGTGTCAGTGATTGTGGAAATCATGTTCGGCTGATTCTTGTGAATAACAGTGATTCTTACCGAGCCTGACTTTGCAACTGAAACAGCAGGCATATTAACAGAATTTTTGATGTTACCGTTTTCAAGGTAATCAATAAGCTCCATAGCGCCCATAGCGGCACAGTTTTCCTCACTCTCGGGAGTAGAAGCGCCGAGGTGCGGGATAGCGATAACGCCGTCAACGCCGATTACTGCAGCATCCGGGAAGTCAGTAACATAAGCAGCCATTCTGCCGTCCTCAAGGGCGGAGATTACGTCAGCGCTGTTTGCCAGAGCACCGCGCGCAAAGTTCATGATGCGAACGCTGTTCTTCATAGTGTTGATAGTTTCAGTGTTAATCATGCCCTTTGTTTCGTCTGTAAGCGGAACATGGAGTGAAAGGTAATCAGCAACAGGGAAAATCTCGTCAAGATTGTTGTTGAGCGTGATGCCATTCTTGAGCTGAACATCAGCAGGAAGGAACGGGTCGTAACCGATTACGTTCATGCCGAGGTCAACTGCAGCCTCTGCAACAAGCCTGCCGATTGCGCCAAGACCGATAACGCCGAGGGTTTTGCCCTTGATTTCAGGACCTGCGAAAGCTGACTTGCCTTTTTCAACAGTCTTGCCAACGTTGTCGCCCTCGTCCTTGATAGTCTT
>CAYZPT010000001.1:0-47212 GCA_964480285.1 uncultured Bacteroides sp. | reverse complement strand
GGCGCGACACCTCCCTTTACACAAGGGAGGCAACAGGGTGAAAGGAGTTATATATGCTTGATATCAAATTTGTAAGGGAAAACCCTGAACTTGTAAAAGAGAACATTAAAAAGAAATTTCAGGAGCACAAGCTCGCTTACGTTGACGAGGTTATCGCGCTTGACGAGGAGCGCAGAGCGACAATTGTTAGGGCGGACGAGCTTCGCGCAAACCGCAACAAGATTTCTAAGGAAATCGGCGCGCTTATGTCGCAGGGCAAGCGCGAGGAGGGCATGGCGCTCAAGGAGAAAGTTACCGCGCAGGCGAAAGAGCTTGACGAGCTCGGCAAAAAGGAAAACGAGCTCACCGAAAAGGTGACAAAGCTTATGATGTCAATCCCGAACATCATTGAAGACAGTGTGCCGATCGGCAAGGACGACAGCGAAAATGTTGAGGTTCAGCGTTACGGCGAGCCGGTTGTTCCTGATTACGAAATCCCGTACCACACCGATATTATGGAGACCTTTGACGGCATCGATATGGACGCTGCAGGTCGTGTTGCAGGCAACGGTTTTTACTATCTTATGGGCGACATTGCGCGCCTGCACAGCGCGGTAATCAGCTACGCGCGTGACTTTATGATTGATCGCGGTTTCACTTACGTTGTGCCGCCGTTTATGATTCGCTCCAACGTTGTTACAGGCGTTATGAGCTTTGAGGAAATGGACGCAATGATGTACAAGATTGAGGGCGAGGATCTGTACCTTATCGGTACGTCCGAGCATTCGATGATCGGTAAGTTTATCGACACTATCACGCCGGAAGAGAAGCTCCCGCTCACGCTGACATCGTATTCACCGTGCTTCCGCAAGGAGAAGGGTGCACACGGTATTGAGGAGCGCGGCGTTTACCGCATCCACCAGTTTGAAAAGCAGGAAATGGTTGTTGTCTGCAAGCCTGATGAGTCAAAATATTGGTTTGACCAGCTGTGGCAGAACACCGTTGACCTGTTCAGAAGCCTTGACATTCCGGTAAGAACGCTTGAGTGCTGCTCGGGAGACCTTGCAGACCTTAAGGTTAAGAGTGTTGACGTTGAGGCGTGGTCGCCGAGACAGCAGAAGTACTTTGAGGTAGGCTCCTGCTCCAACCTCACCGACGCGCAGGCGCGCAGGCTCAAAATCAGAGTCAAGGGTGAAAACGGCAACTACCTTGCTCACACCCTCAACAACACAGTTGTTGCTCCGCCGAGAATGCTCATCGCATTCCTTGAAAACAACCTCAACGAGGACGGCACGGTTTCAATCCCCGAAGCGCTCAGAATGTATATGGGCGGCAAGGACAAGATTGTGCCTACAAAATAAAAAAAGAAAGCTGTTTCACATTTGTGAAACAGCTTTTTGTTTACTGCTCTTTTTTCTTTTTTGAGCCGATTTTGTTTTCCTCGCCCTTTAGAAGTCGCTTAATATTTTCGCGGTGCTTAATTAGCACGATAATTGAAAATACTATCGAAATCGCAAGTGCCACAAGGCGAAACGCGACTTCATCCTCGCCGAATGTGTTCCTCGGAGTCAACGAAAACGGTATAATGCTGAGGTCCTTATCAAACAAAAAGTAAGTAAATATCGGGTAAACAACCGCAAACGCGATTGAAGAAAACGAAATGTATTTTGTAATAAAAACAACTGCAAAGAACGTTACCAGTCCGAAGATGAACATACGCCAGTCGAGCAGGCACACAACAGCCGCGCAAACGGTTATGCCCTTGCCACCCTTAAAGCCGAAAAAGCAGGGGTAAATATGCCCTATAAAGCAGAAGAAGCCCGTAACCACCTTAAAAAAGTAAGCGTACATGTGAAAGCCGGCAGGGTCGATGTTACTGAAAATCAGATAGACAATCAGATACGCAACAAGCACCTTGACAAAGTCGAGAATAAACGCCAGAACGCCGTAAAACTTACCGTAAGTGCGCACCATATTTGTTGCGCCGGCGTTGCCGCTGCCGGAATTGCGTATGTCGTCCTTTTTGAGAATACGGCTCATAATAATCGAACTGTTAAGACTGCCTATCAGATATGATATCAGCGCGCCGATTAATAACCAGATTAAAGTTTGCATTTTTATCACCTGTTTCACAGTATAGCAGTGTTTGCAAAGAAAATAAAGGGTTTTGTATTTATTTTTATAAATATTTAATTTCTTAAATAAATATAAACTATTGTAATTTTATTTGAAATACGCGACATATAATAGTACAATAGTACAGTAGATAACAGAAAGGCAGATATAATTATGAGAGATTTTGTTTTAGTAACCGATTCATCCTGCGACTTACCGCAAACACTTGTAGAAAAATTTGAACTTACCGTTATTCCGCTTACGGTAACGGTTGACGGAAAAACATATAAAAACTTTCTTGATGAGAGCGAAATCGGATTCAAGGAATTTTACGACTATTCGCGCAGCGGTGCTGATATAAAAACCTCATGCCCGAGCCTTGACGCTTTTAACGAAGCGTTTTGCAAAATTCTTGACAGTGGCAAAGATATCCTTTATATAGGTTTTTCCTCTTCACTCAGCGCAACAACACAAAACGCAAGAATTACGGCTGAGGAACTTGGGGAAAAATATCCGGATGCAAAAATCATTGTTGTTGATTCCCTCGCTGCTTCGATGGGTCAGGGTCTTTTAATCAAATACGTTTTTGAAGAAAAGGAAAAGGGCAAGACGATTGACCAGGTGGCTGCATATGCCGAGATGATAAAACTCAACATCTGCCATTGGTTTACGGTTTCAGACCTTATGCACCTTAAAAGAGGCGGCAGAATAAGCGCAACCACTGCGATTGCCGGCACTGCACTCAATGTTAAACCGGTTATGCATACTGACGACGAGGGCAGGCTGACTAACGTCGGCAAGGCGCGCGGCAGAAAGGCGTCACTCAACGCCCTGCTTGCAAAGATGAAAGAGACAGCGATCAGCTCCAAAGATCAGACTATTTATATCAGCCATGGCGACTGCGAGGACGAGGTTAAGGAATTCGCAAAGCTCATCAAAAAGGAAGTCGGATTTAAGGAGGTTGTTATCAACTATGTCGGTCCTGTTATCGGCGGACACACCGGTCCCGGAGTTGTGGCGCTCTTCTTCTACGGCACACATAGATAAAACATTATTTAGCCTTCCCCTCAAGGGGAAGTCAAACAGAATAACAATTCAAGACTGTCTTGCGGAAATTATTCCGTCAGGCAGTCGTTTTTTGTGGAGCGATGACTGCATCGCTCCGTTTATTCAATTTATATCGTCAACATAATTTGCAAATCGGCGCGCGGTGGTGAATCCGCCGCCGGTAACCTCTTTGATTTTAGTTATTGTTACAAACGCGTCGGGATCAACCTCGCGGATAATTTCGTTTGCAGCGTAGAGTTTGCGCGTCGGAATAACGCATATCACAGCCTTTTCCTGTGTGCCGAGGCAGCCCGTCTGAATATACGCAAGCGTAACGCCCGCCTGAAGCTCAGTCAGAAATCGGCGGCGTATTTCGCGGTAATTTGCGGACACAACGTACACCTGGTTTTGCGACAAACCGTAGAGCATAGTTTTGTCGAGCATTATGCTTTCAAGCGCGAGAACTACTATACCGAGCATAATCTGTTCGGGTGAGCTGACTGCCGCCTGCGCGCCGACAACTGCAAAATCCGTAATGTAAACAAACATCGCTACCGGTCTGTGAAACAGTTTGGCAAGAACAAGATTTGTTATATCCATTCCGCCGGTTGACGAGCCGACGCGCATTACCATACCGAGCGCGAGCCCCATCAGCACCCCTGCAAAGATTGCGGCAAGCAGAGTGTTTTGTGTGAAACTGTCAATTTTTGGAATTTTTTGCATAAGTGCCAGCAGCGTTGGGTACAGCAGCGTGCTTGCAACGCTTGTGAAAAACAGCTTTTTGCCGATTACCGCAAGCCCGACAAACAGCAGAATTGTGTTCAGCACAAACACCACAAGCGCGGTGTTGACGGGAAAGAACTTGCCAAGTACTATTGCAATTCCTGTTGTGCCGCCCATAACGATGTCGTTCGGCAGAATATATGCCGCAACGATAAACGCAAGCAGCACATTGCCGAGCAGAATTGTCGCCGCAGTTTTTATAATTTTTGCCAAATCCTTTTTCATATTAATAGTATGGTAATAAATTATAATATAAACACAGTATTTTTCTTAAATGTAGCAGATGTAGCAGATAAAAACAAAAATACCAATTTAGACCGCTACATCCGCCTCTACAAAAAAGACTTCCCGAAGGAAGTCTTTTTCTTATGAATATCTTTTATAAATATCGCACTTATCAAAATTTGTGCCATGATAGTCGACACAATAGTTATCGTGTTTTGCTTCACTTACACAGTTTTGACAAAGGTCACAATAATAGTCACCGCTTCTGTATTCGTAATGTGGGCAATCCATAGTTTTCCTCCTTTCTTAGTCCGTATAAGGCGTGTTATCTACGCCGTTTTCATTAAGTTTTTCAACCCACTTGTCAAGAGGTTTTTTAAATAATCGATGAAACCACGGATATTTACCGAACCAGTTTACTACCGTTGGGCTGATTGCATAATATGTCTTAATGAACGCTCGACCAAAAGGATTAACAGCAAGAGTATTGTCTCTAAATCTTCTCAATGTCCATACTTGAGGGCAATCATAAGAACCATACACGCAGGTTGCAACATAGCACCAACCGCTATCACCTTCCCAGTGTTCAGGACCAGTAATGGCACCGTCATCATATATCGTATATTTTTCATGCGTTCTTTTATCTATTAACTCATTATAGCCCTTAGAAAATTCAAGTTTAAAGAAATCAAAATATCCTATTGAGCTTTGTATTAATGAATCGGTTTCTTCTTTTGCAAATTTATTCCAATATTCCGGGTCGTTATCGTGACTACGATCGTCTGGATGATCTAGTTTATCCCTTTTAATCAATTGACTTCTGACAATATTATAAAAGGCTTGAGTTTGACGAGAATTGTAAGCCATATAAAAACCTCCCAAAACAAATTAACTCAATATAGTTAATTTTATCACAAACCGCAACAGTTGTCAACTCAAAAGAGGTAATCTTTTTAACTCTTTTTGGTTATCCTATTAGTTGATAGGAGGCGGTTTTGTGACAATAGGTGTTGCTGTAAAAAACAGAATAATTGAACTTTGTAGCCAAAACGGAATTACGATAAACAAATTAGCTACGAAAAGCGGCATAACGCAATCAACCCTAAATAATATAGTAAGTGGGAGAAACAACAGCACGACAATATCAACAATTAAGAAGATTTGCGACGGCTTGGAAATATCAATCAAAGAATTTTTTGAATCAGAATTATTTGAAAATTTAGAACAAGAAATAATGTGACAGTTAAGGAAGCTGGTAATAGAAAGAACATAAAGCTCAATTTTACTGCATACTGCTAACTAAAAAAGACTTCCCGAAGGAAGTCTTTTTCTTATGCCCATGGATTCTGCGATTGCGGTTGGCGTATGTCTGCAAGGAAGGTGTGCTCCCAGAGGAACCACTGTCCCGTGCTCGGCTTGAGCCGAAGCGTAACCGGTCGCGGATTATCTGCGCCAGATGAATGCAGGTAAAGCGTTGCGTAATCCTCATTCTGATATGAATACGGATTGTCACTCACTTCAATTGCAAACGGTGCGGGCGGAATTGTGTAATCGTTTTCGACGCTCGTGCCGTTAAAATACGAGCGCACAACGTACATTTTGCCGCCGAGCCTGTCGCGCAGAAATTGAATATCAAAGGGTGAAAGCGGGCGCGGACCGCGCAGGTAGTTAATCATTTCCACCGTTGTGCCTTTGTCCGCCTCGTAATTCATCATAACAGCTACGGAAAGCGCAGCCATTTTGAACGGCGAGCCAAAGCACTGCTCTGCAAGCGGCTGGAGCTCTGCAACGTTTTTAGGCAGGTAGTCGAAAGTAACAACTTCGCTTTTATTCATCAGAACTTACCTCCGCCGCCGCCGTGCGATGAGCCGGACGACGATGTGTGCGTCGAGCTGCCTCCGCTGCTGGAGTCGTTACGCGGTGTTTTGGAAACATTTGCGTACAGGAAATGCTCATAGCCCTGCGTTACAACAAGGCTGCCGTCAACAAGGTAATTTGCAGCGCTTCTGTTAAACTTAACGGGTTTGTAGCTGCTCTTAACCGACTTCATCGCGATAAATGCAATCGCAAGCGCGATAAGCAGCGAAATTGCAACGCCCTTGAGCGTGCTCTTTGCGCCCTCAACGCCGACAACGTTGCCGTCTTTGTCCTTGTAAAGATGGTTTGTGTCGTACGGCTTGTCGGTTTTTGCCTCGTTATACATATTCTGAACTATGTAACCGTAGTTTGAGCAAGCGAGATAATAGTCGCCGTTAGAGAGGAAGTGCACACACTCCTCTTCAAGCACCTTGATGCCGTAATCGGTGATGCAGGTAATAGCGTATCCCTTGGTGGAGATGTGCCAATCTCTGTCCTCCATACTGATGAGGAACAAGCAGCCGTCGTTTGCATATCCGTTGTAATCGTAATAGTCGTCAGCGTATGCCTCCGGCGTTTTGCCGTCGAGCGTGTTGGTGGTGACAACCACAACGTCCATATCGATTGATTCGCTTATCGTTTTAAGCTGATTTTCAAGGTCCTCTTCGTTTTCGTCAAAAATTATATCTGCGTTGTCAACAACGTAGTCTTTGCCCTCGGCATATGCGCAAAATGGCATAGCCATTACAAGGAGGACAACAAGCGAAAGTGATAATAATAACTTCTTCATAGTCGCACCTCCTTAAAGAATACCGAATAATCTGGCAACGCCGAAGATAACCGGCGTAGCGATAACGGTGATGCCTGCAAACAGTCCTGCAAGCTTTGCCTTGCTGACGGGGATGTCGCCGACGATTTTGCCGGTCTGGCCGTTAAGACCGAAGGTCAGTTTTTCATCCTTATAAATTGTGTTCAGTATCCATACGGGATACAGCGCATATTTTGCAATACCGTTTGAGGTCTGAACAAAGCTGTCTTTGGTGGTTACGGTCTGGAATCCGTTAACCGTGTCGCGCAGAGTGTCCTCACAGCTTACCTTAATACGCTCGTTCGCTCTGCCGATACTCTGCTCCATAGTAACGTCGTACTTGTCTGCAAGATAGCCGGCAAGGTAAGCGGTCTGGAAGCTTACAGCCTCGTTGAAGTTGAACGGCTCAATGCTCTCCATAAGCTCGTCGGGCATCTGAGTCGAGCCGTCAACGGGGATATTTGAAAAGCGCATCTGACCTGCTCTGAAAACATCAAAGTGGCTTGTTTCAGTGTAATTGTACTTGCTGTCGCTCCAGGTGCGCGTACGCGTTGCGTCGTATGAAACACTTGCCTGAGCGTCGCTGTCAAACAACCAGAACGGAACGTATATTCCCTTAACCTCGTCAAGACGGTTTTCGCTCTTGAATGTATTCGGTGCAAATCTCTTTTTGCCGACATATTGTTTGAGCGCGTTTTTAGCCGCGTTTTTATCGAGCTTAAACGGAATAACGAAGTCGGGCTTAAGGTCGCCCGAAAGTCTGCCTGCCATAACAACGGGGTTGCCGCAGTACGGGCAGGAGGTCGCCGCCGTGTTCTGATCGCCGACAATTTCGCCGCCGCAGGACTTGCAGACAAATACGTTCATACCCTCGGCTTCGTCCCACTGCTCCTCGCCGCTGGCAGTATCCCACTGGAACTGGTCAGTCTGGCTGACGGTGTTAAGCTGTTGATCCATAGCCTGCAGTGTAGCAACGTCAAATTCGCTCTCACAGTACGGACACTTCATCTTCTGTGTCGCTGTGTCAAAATTCAACGCTCCGCCGCAGTTAGGGCACTTATATTCAAGAAGATCTGACATATTTCCTCCTTAGAATTATAAATTATGAGTTATGAATTATAAATTCTGGTTACTCGGATTCGCCTCAGACAATAATTATTTTGCCCGTGCGGCGAGCACCCTTAACTCATCATTCATCATTTATCATTCATAACTATATTCGATTATCTCGGCTTTCCGCAATTTGTACAGAACTTGCCGTGGTTTTCGTTACCGCAGTTTGAGCAGAACCACTTATCGTCGGGGTTCGGACCCGCGCCTGTTGCCGGTGCCGGTGCGTGAGTGCCGCAGTTTGTGCAGAATTTTCCGCTGTTCGGTGCGCCGCACTGCGGACACTGCCAGCCAGCGCCCTGAGGTTGCTGTTGCTGCTGAGGCTGTTGCTGATATTGCTGCTGTTGTTGCGGCTGCTGCTGACCCATAGCAAACAGATTCTGTGCCTGACCCATTCCGCCGCCTGCATTCATAGCCATACCCATGCCGATAAAGCCGTTCATGGCACCGCCTTCGTTTGCAGCGGCAGCCTTCATAGCGTCAGCCTGAGCACCTACGAGTGTAGCACCTGCCATTGTAGGATCGCGCATAATAGCAGTTCTCTGTGCCTGCTTGATGAGTTCTGCGTCCTCTTCGGGAAGAGTGATCGGGTTAAGTGCGATTGATACAACCGAGAGCCCGCGAAGGCTTGCCCATTTTTCAGTGAGCGCTTCGTTCATCGCAGCTTCAAGCTCTGTTGCGTGTGAAGGAATCTGATTCGGTCTGAGCTCAAGGTCGCTGAGCTTGCCGAATGCCGGCTGAAGTGCGCTGATGAACTCTGTTTTGAGCTGATTGTCAATCTCTTCGCGTGTGTAAGCCTGCTCAACGTTGCCGCAGACATTTGAGTAGAAAAGAAGCGGGTCGGTTATTTTGTAAGAATAAACACCGCTGCAACGGATTGAAACGTCGATATCAAGACCGATGTTTCTGTCAACTACTCTGAACGGAATCGGATTCATTGTTCCGAATTTGTTGTCAACAAGCTCTTTTGTGTTGAAGTAGTAAATACGCTGGTCTTTTGCAGTATCACCGCCGAAGGTGAAACGCTTGCCGATGGTGGCAAATGTACGCTTAATGCCTTCGCCGAGTCCGCCGTAAAAGATTGACGGCTCTGTTGACGTGTCGTAAGTGAACTCACCGGGTTCAGCACAAACCTCAACGATTTTGCCCTGCTCAACGATGATCATACACTGACCGTCTGCAACGGCGATGAGTGATCCGTTAGAAATGATGTTGTCATTGCCCTTGGTGTTCGAGGTACGTGAGGTAGTTCTCTTCTGTCCCTTTACAACAAGAACGTCTCTGTCGATTGCATCACAGTAAAAGAATTCTCTCCACTGATCCGCTGTTGCGCCGCCGAGTGCGCCGACGCCTGCTCTGATAAGTCCCATAATTTTACTCCTTTCTAATCATAAAAATATATAGGTTATCTCACATTAATTATATATTAAGTTGCATATTATTTCAATTATATTTGCCACAATAATAGTTCACAAATTCCACTGCAAAAATTTGTGCAATTTGTCAAACAAAACAGTTTTGCGTAACGAGGATTACCCGTATAGATGATTACTCACTGCAGCTGCTATTGACTTAATTCCATATAACAATTATAATATTATTCGGAGGATTTATTATGAAAAATATAGAACGAAAAAAGGCGGCTGAATATTTCGGGCTGATTTTTGTTGTAAGCGCAGTGCTTTTTATATCGCTTAACACCGCGGAAGCAAAAAAATTGCTTGATTATGTGCTGACAATACTGACGCCGTTCGTTTACGGCTTTTGCATTGCATACGTTGTCAACCTGCTTGTTAAACCGTTTGACAGTATGTTTGAAAAGCACGCTGCTAAAAAGAACAAGCCAGTTAAAACAAAACTTTACAGAGGGCTTTCAATAACCCTGTCGCTGTTGGTGTTTGTGGCGTTTGTTGCGCTGACAGTCGGTATGGTTATTCCGAATCTTAAAAATACTATTGTCAGTCTGTACAAACAAGCCCCTGAGCTCTGGCAGAGTTTTCTCGATTTTCTCGACGGATTCAAAACGAAACAGCCAAAACTTGAAGGCGTTATCACAAAACTTGAAACGGAAATTGACGGTTATTTTTCAAAGATCACCAAGTGGATTTCAGGCAACTGGTCAGATATCATTGCAAAAGCTCTGACGGGAATCAAGAGCGCTTCAAACGTAGCGTTCAACGTTGCAATCGGTTCTGTTATTGCTGTTGGTATGCTGATTTACAAGGAGACGCTTGTAAATGAAGTATATATGATTATGCACAAAATCCTGCCGAAAAAAGAGTATGGCTACTTCTGCTATGTGCAGGATCTTACAAACAAAAAGTTCCAGATTTTCCTTAAATACAACGTTATTCAGGCGCTTATTACCGGTGCAGGAACTTTCCTTGTAATGCTTGTAACGGGTATGCCTTACAAGGTTTCAATCACATTGCTCATAACGGTAACACAGCTTATTCCGATTATCGGTGCAATTATCGGTACTGTGGTTGCAGCCCTACTGATTGCGGCGGAAAGTCCGGTAAAAGCAATCGTCTTTGTAGTGCTTTGCATTGTTGTACAGCAGCTTGTTGAAAAGCTGATTAATCCGCATCTTATGGGTAAAGAGCTTGAAATGCCGGGACTCCTTACATTTATCGTAATATGCCTCGGCGGCAAGCAATTCGGTCTGATAGGACTCATATGCGCAGTACCAGTTGTATCAGTACTTTACGATTTATATACGATCAAACTGCGGCCGAAACTTAAGCAGAAAAAAGAGTAGAAGCTGATAAAGCACATCATTCACACGGTACCAAAACGGTGCCGTTTGTTTTTTGATTTTTCTCTTGCTACTTAATTCAAATGTGATATAATATACAAAAGGAGTGATTCTATGGCAAAAATCAAAACCAATTATATCAAGCTGTTTATTGCTATTGCGATAAGTGTGCTTGCAATGTTTGTTGTTTGTTCGTTTGCAAACGTTGAAGCCGAGGCTAAAACCGTTGTAATCAAAAGCCCCGGTGCATTAAAGAATATCAACTGGAAAAATAAGGGCTACGGTCCGGGCAACACATATGTTATCGGCAATGATATGACTCTCGGTGACGGCGAATACGCTACATGCCGCCTGACAAAGGGCAACTTCGTTATTGATTTCAACGGTCACACTGTGCAAAATGCAAACCATGCGCTGACTGTGTTTACTGTGTCCGGCGCAAATGTTACGTTCAAGGACTCAAAGTCCACAAGCAAAAAACTGAGCGTCAGATCGTACGGCGCCGGATGTATTGATGTCACCGCCGGCAAGGCTGTTATTCAGAACGGCAACTATTACGGACTCAGCGACGGTACAAACAACCCGGGCAGTATCGGCGTTGGCGGCGGCACCTGCGTTATCAACGGCGGCAGGTTTTACGGCGATGTTATCGGTGTAAACTGCAGCAAGGGCGCAACCCTTTATATTAACGGCGGAACATTCCAGGGTGGATTTTTGTTTGCGGTGTGCGATTTCGGCGGTGGCAAAATCAAAATTTCAAAGGGTACGTTTTATGCTCCCAACACGAGCAACAGACCTTTTGCACTCGGTGCATACAGGCAGAATATGTCGGACAGTTATAACTTTAAGTCATGGCTTGCAAAGGGCTCATCGTTCAGTCCGTCATTCACCACAGTGTACTGGAACGGTCAGTCCAATGCGGATTATTATCCAAGCACGTTTTTGCCGTATGCGGCTTCCTATGCGTCAACCGTAAGTGTTAAGAGTACGGTAAAAAAGCCTGCAGGCACAAGAATTTCGTCTGTTACCGCAGGCAAAAAATCGCTCAGGATTAAGTGGAAAAAACAGGCAAAGAATACGAGCGGATACCAGATTCAACTCGCGACAAATTCAAAGTTCACCAAGGGAAAAAAGACGATCAGAGTTAAGGGCGGCAAGAATACCGCAAGGACGGTCAAGTCGCTCAAGGCAAAGAAAAAATACTATGTGCGTGTACGCACTTACAGGAACTTCAACGGCAAGGTGCTCTACTCCAAATGGAGCAAGGCAAAAGCAAAGACAACCAAATAAATGACAAAAACCCTCCCGTTTTGATGTCGGGAGGGTTTCATATTGCCTGCATTATCATTTCCGCAACGAATACTGCCGCCGACGCACCGAGCGCAACGGTGAGCAGTCCTTTTTTGAAGTACGCCAGTACGAGCGCAACCGCCACGCCCGTAACAGCAGTGATTATGCTGCCGGTTGCAAAGAACACGGCGGGCACCGTCATTACGGTAAGCACCGCGTACGGCATATAGTACAGGAACGACAGTATAAATTTGTTTTCGATTTTCTTTTTTATCAGCACAAGTGGCACGGCGCGAACAAGGTAGGTTACGATTGCCATTGTCACAAGATAGGGGAGGAAGGAGTTAAAGTTCATCAGTTTCACCCTCCTTTGCCTCATTGTCAATTGGGAACAGCAGCGCCGCGAAGCCTGCAGCAATCACCGAGCAGATTATGATAACAAAGCCTGAATGTACGTCTGCAAGCGGCGGTAAAAACTTAAACGTGCAGCTCAGAGCAATCGCTATCAGTACGCAGATTAACACGTGCCTGTCCTCTTTCGCAACAGGTACCACGATTGCTATGAACATTCCGTAAATCGCAATGCCGAGAGCGGAAATCACAACAGCCGGCAGTATGCTGCCCGCCACCGCGCCGATAATTGTGCCTGCGCTCCAGCCGAGGTAAGGCGTGAGGATCAGCCCGAACATATATGTGCGGCTAACTTCTTTTTTTGATGAAGCAACGGCAAACACCTCGTCAGTATTGATGAACGCAATCAGGAATCTGTCACGCAGTTTAACCGAGCTGTCAAACTTTTGCGACAGCGACACGCTCATCAGCGAGTACCGCATATTTATCACGAATTGCGACAGCGCAAGCTCGAGCAACGTACCGCCGGAAACCATAATCGGCACTGCCGCAAGCTGCCCTGCAGACGTGACGTTTGTCATTGAAATCAGAAGTGCTTCCGCCGCAGTCAGCCCGTTTGACACAGAAAAAATACCAAATGCAAAGGCTACCGAAAGATAGCCGAGGCAAATTGGTATTCCGTCAATTATTCCTTTTAAAAACGTGTTTTCCTGTGCCTGTTTCATACAAGCATAATAGCACATCACAACCGTTACGTCAATAATTGGTTTGCCTCCCTTGTGTAAAGGGAGGGGGACCGCGTAAGCGGTGGAGGGATTGTTACAATGTTTCCCGCGGGCGAGCTAGAAAAACCCGCCCCTACTTGTTCGTTTCCTCTTTAAGCGCCGCTAAATCGCGGCCGTTGATTATGCCGTCGCCGTTGAGGTCAATACTTTCATCGTAGTTGTCGTCGCCCGTTTCGGCATTCAGCACGTCGGAAAATTCAACCGTTTTGTCAAGTCCGCATTTGTCGCACTTTAATTCAAATTCAGCCGATGCGCGCACCGCCGTAAACTCAAGATCGTGACCTGTTTTTTTGGTTATATTGTCCTTATATGTATCGCCGCAGAGTGTGCATGCGTAGCTGTCGTAGCCGTTTTCGGTGCAGGTCGGCGCAATGGTAGATTTGAAGAACTGATGTCCCGGTGCTTTGACCTCGGGTGCCTCGTCCGCGGTCAGCGTAAAATCGGGCGCGGTGATGTATCCGTCTGTGTCGCAGGTAGCGGGGGTTACCTGCTCGGCGATACTCCTGCCGCTTGTGTCAATCGGGCCTACTCCTGCCATAGTCGGCGTGCAGCTCAGAAGATAAGGACTGAATATATTTTTGCGCGAGATTTTAACCTCGTCAATACACGTTTCACGCCTGTGACCTACGTTGCCGCCAACGGACAGCGGCGTGTAAAATCTGTGGTACGCAATGTAGCACTTGTCGCTGTCGGACAGGTAGATTATCGACTGGTGACCCGTTGCGAGTATACCGTTTTCGGGGTCTTTCTGCACAAGCGTGCCGCGGTTTGTGATTTCGCCCTTTAGCGACTCCGCCGTGCCGTAGTTGATGTGGTAGTTTTCGCTGCCCGTGTCGTCGCACGACCAGTGGAAGTAGTACATATTTCCGCGCTTGAACACCGCCACGCTCTCACGGAATTCGTCAAGCCCATTAATCATACGCAGCGACGAGGTGTTAATGCTCACCATATCGCTGTTGAGGTCAGCCATTGCGGCGCCGCCGTTGCCGAACAGTATGTAAGAGCTGTTGCCCTCGGTGTAAATCGCGGGGTCGATAACCTGACCGTAGTAGCCGAAGTCGGCGTCAGCCATCATTTTCGGACACAGAATCGGCTCGTCGCTTGCCGTGTACGGACCTGCGGGGGAATTCGCCCACGCAACGCCGATTGCCATACCCTCGCCGTAAAGACTTGTGAGGTCGTCGCGGACTCTGCCGCAGAAATAGAAGTAATACTTGCCGTTTTTCGCCTCGATAGTCGGCGCCCAGGCGTTGCCGTCCGACCACGCGCAGGAGGCGATTTGCACGCCCTTGGCGTTAACGCCGGGCGACTTGTCCTTGTTGTCGAGTATAACGCCCTCGTCAACCCAGTGCACCATATCCTTTGACGAAAAGGCGTGGAACTGCGTGCCGCCCCAGCCGGGAGTGCCGTCAGTTGTCGGGTAAATCCAGAACTTGCCGTCGAGCACGTCAATGTCAGGG
Organism: uncultured Bacteroides sp.; assembly: GCA_964480285.1. Lineage (GTDB taxonomy): Bacteria > Bacillota > Clostridia > Oscillospirales > Acutalibacteraceae > Eubacterium_R. The sequence continues at coordinate 32,644 of CAYZPT010000001.1, read as the reverse complement.
TCGGCGTACATACCGGGCAACACGGGGTTGTTCGCGGTGGTTACCGCCTTGAGCGTGTACTGTTCGGTCTTGTCGACGCAGGTAATCTTAACCGTGCGGTCGTATGTCAAATCAAGCGTGGTGCTCGCGCCGATCTCGCGGCTGTCGACGTAAAATCGGCAGTCCTCGCCCAGCGAGTTGAACGTAATGGGCACCGCCTTCGTGTTCTGTCTGCGCTGCACAATTGCGCTGATTGTGTTGCTGCCGCGGTCAATTTTAGTCTGCACCGCGGTGTGGCTGTCAGTGCCCGAAACATCGTCAAGATTATTCACAATCTCGCCCACCGTAGCGCTGATAAGCAACGGCAGGTGAGCAGTTGCGCGTTCCTTAATCACAGTAGTATCAACCACCTTGTCATAAACTTCAAAATTATCAAAACAGCCCTTAAAATAGCCGTCGCCGTCATAAAACGATTTGCCCAGGTACGCAAGCAGATTGCTGCCGAGATCGCTAACTCGGATGCCGGTGTTGCTGTTCGTTGCGGCAAGCTTGCCGTTTGCATAAAGCTTCATCGTCGTGCCGTCAAACACAATTGCCACGCTAATCCATGCGTCGCTGTAGTCAATAACTGTTCTGACCTCCTGCTCGCTGTAGTAGCTGTTAACGGTAATCGCGTTGCGAACTTCACTGCCACGCACGCGGAAAAAGTCATATTTCGTGCTGTCCATACCAAATGCAAAGGTAAAGTAGTTGCCGCTGTTCATCTGCGGCTTCACGTCAAACATAATTGTCATCGTATTTTTGCCGTCAAAAAAGCCCTGCGGTATTTCGGCATAGGTATCAGTAGTGCCGTCGAGTGACAGCACCTTGCTTGCCCTGTCGCTGTCGTAAGAAGTTGTGGCGTTGCCGCTGAAGGTCGGCATAACGGTGTTATCCTCAAAGGTGTAGCGCAGCACGGGAACAGCGGGGAGGTTTGTGTTGGCAATCTCCGCAATATCAGCCGCGCCGAGCGCAGTGTTATACACCTCAAAATTATCAAAGCATCCGTTAAAGTAGCCGTCGCCGTCATAGAGCGACTTGCCGAGGTACGACAGCAGGTTGCTGCCGAGGTCACTGATGTTGATAGTCGTATCGCTGTTTTCATTTGCAAGCACACCGTTGACGTACAGCTTCATATTTGTGCCGCTGTAAACAAGCGCAATGTTGTTCCAGATATTGCTGTTGTACAGCGTGGTTTTAACCTCGTGTTCGTTCTGCCACGACCAGCGGGTGATAGCGTTTCGTATCTCGCTGTCGCGCATACGGAAAAAGTTGTACGCCTCGTTATCCGCACCAAAGCAGAAGGTGAAATAGTTGCCGCCGTTATTGCGCGCTAGCACGTCAAACGTGATTGTCATCGTGTTCCTGCTGTCAAAAAAGCCCTGCGGCAGCGCGGCGTAAGTACCGTCCGTACCGTCAAGATTCAGCACATTACCGCCCTTGTCCTCATCATAAACAAGCGCAGCGTTGCCGAACAGCGAAGGCGCACCCTCGTTACTCTCAAAATCGTAACGCAGCACAGGCTCGATGTCCACGGCAAAGAACACCGCTGACGGCGTTACAAACATAACGCACGCAAGCAGCGCACAAAGCAGCTTTGTAATTCTCTTTTTCATAAAATCAACCCGTTTCATAGGTGAAAATTCTATGTACATTATAATATAAATATACAATTATTTCAACCGATTTTTGCCGCCCTGCACTTGCGTACAACCGCAAAACATAAAATTTTTTAACAAAAAGCAAAATTATACTTGATAAATGACAAAAGATATGTTATATTATCACTTGCAAAAACACAGAGGTATAGTGTAACGGTAACACTCCGGACTCTGACTCCGTCATTTAAGGTTCGAATCCTTATACCTCTGCCAAAAGCAGGACTATCCGCAAGGATAGTCCTTAACTTTTGCCCAAAACGCCTGAAAACACTGCAATAAAGCCAAAATCCGCCTGCCGAAGCAGACGGATTTTTCTCTTTTCAGTGACTCCCAGAGACGCCGACAGACCATAAACTGACACTTTTCCATGAGCGGATCACGGCGGCTCAGAGCGATTTTTTTGAGTGACTCTTGAGTGACTCTGGCTGCGTTAATTGCAAATCATCGCGACCTAAGACAAATTGTTGAGTTATTCTCGATATTTCGATTATTTTCTTGAAATTTTGCAAATAACATATTGACAATTATGATTATAATGCTATAATATACACAAAGGAGGAGAATATGTATGAATAACATTGCATTAAAATCCCTCTCGGTTAAAAATTTTAGTTCCTTTGCTGAACCTATTTCTTTTACCACTGAGATCGACAAAAGCAAAAAAGAATACTTGCACAATACATTCGAGCTATCAGACAATGTTTTTAACAGGGTCTCATTCATATATGGTGCAAACGGAAGCGGAAAATCGATGTTTTGCAAAATAATGCTTGAACTTCAAAGAATTATCAATCTTTCTCCTGCCGGCTTTAACAACGATGCTTTAAACTCTGTGCCTGGAGTGGCTAATAATAAAGGCTTTAACAACTGCTTTGCGTTCGACACAAAATACAAGAATGCACCGACAGAGTTTTCTTTAGAAATAATGATAGAAAAAACGAACTATTCATATTCGTTTACAATTTATAATAATGAGATTACCAGCGAAACTCTCACAAAGAAATATCGTAGGAAAGAAGCATTAATCCAGCGCACATCTCCGGATTACAAAGACATCGTACTTAGGTCAGAGTTGAAGGGTTTCGAACCCACTAAACAGGTTGTTAGAAGAGATGCTTTATGCCTTCCTGTTGCTGCAATGCTGAACAATAAGTTGGCTATAATAATTAAATCGGCAATTGACAGCATTACTGTTATTAATATGACCGCTGCCAAAATCAATCCGCCAAAATTCGACGATTCTTTTTCGGATGAGCGAGTTGCTAAATATACGGCAATAATCAAAAAGGCTGATCCAACTATTGAAAACATATGTGTTTCATTTGAGGAACGGGAAATAGGACGTCAAAAAATCAGCAGCGACTTTGAAAACCGTGAAATAATCTCAAAGATGACAACGATAGGAATAGATACCAATCACGCCGTCTTTTGTGATGGTAAGCAAGAATCTTCAACAACAAAAAGTCTGTTTGAAATCGAGTCATTGGGAACAATAAAACTGTTTACTGTTCTACCTCACTTATTCGACGTTCTTGAAAACGGCGGTATAATGTTTATTGATGAATTAGAAAATGGTTTACATCTTTCGTTAGCGCAAGAACTAATTGCGCTGTTTATAGATGAAAAAACCAACCCAAACCACGCTCAGCTGATTTGTACATCGCATCAACCTCTTCTTCTTGATAATAAATTTAGAAGAGATCAAGTTTGGGTTACTGCAAAAGATGAATTCGGAAAGAGTTCATTGCATAGGTTGAGTGAATTATCAACGCCTAGAGCGGAAACTAATCTTAGCGAGAAAAATAAGCTTATGAAAGCTTTTGGGTGTAATCCTGAAAAATTCTTTTCTTAATAATAACACAAAAAATGAAAAACACCGAGTGCCAGCTCGGTGTGTGCAGAGTAACAAAAGCGATAACAAAGAATGCAAATGTCACTTTCGCATAGACATTATAACACATCCTTTTCGTTATTGCAATATGAGATTTGTGCTCAGGAAGGATAATTAGCACGCATTTTTTGTGATATTAAATATCATATCAAGGAGGTGTATCATTCGTGAAGCGAATAAGATATACTTACTATTTTTGCCGTTGTGGCAGAAAAGTTATTCCTTTCACAAATCCGTGCAAATGCCCACATTGCGGAAGAGTAACAATATTAAAATAATGAATTGGAGGAAAACTATATGAAAAATAAACACATAACTCAAAGACCTGATGGTTCATGGCAAGTTAAAGGTGAAGGTAACTCAAGAGCAAGTTACATCACAGATACACAAGCACAAGCAATTCAGCTTGGACGTGAACTTGCTATGCGCGATAAGTCTGAGTTAATTATTCACGGCAGAAACGGCAAAATCCGTGAGAAGAATTCTTACGGCAACGACCCGTTTCCACCAAGAGGTTAAAACTTAATATGTTGCTCCCCTGCATGAATGCAGGGGAGTTTTTACTTTACCTATAGCAGTTCTTCTTTATCCACTCCTTCAGTTCATCTCTTGGGATGAGCTTCTTCCTGCCGAGGTTGAGCACGGGAATAGTGTTGTCTTTGTCTATGAGATAGTACATCTGATTGAGTGATACGCGAAGCACATCCGCTGCTTCCGCAACAGTCAGCATTGACGGCAGGTTATCAAAATCTCTGTGTATTGAAATTTCAGTCATATCATTAACCTCCTCTTTTATCCTCATAGCGAGGGAGAACCCTTCTTTGAAGATTTCTTCTTCAACTATCAGCGACATCAAATCGCGCTCTTTATTATACTTTTCAAAGAGCCATTTCTGAACATCCGTGAGTGTTTTCTCAAGCTCCTCACAGGCTTCACAAACACGCGACATTGCCGTTTTATAGTCCTCACTGGTGTTAAGGTGTTCCAGCTCACACGGGTTAACGTTTCCGTTGTAAAGGTCTTTAAGTATTGCCATATTATCACTCCTTTGCAACACAAACCAATACCACAACTCGAATGCAAAGTCCAGACAAATATCAAAGGCAACGGAGCAATCCGTTGCCTTGATTCTTTTATGCCATCTTTGACAGTTCTTCTTTTTCATTCGCATATTCGGCGAGGCGTTTGCGGTTTTGCTCGAACACTTCGTCTACCATATGCGTATAGATTTTTGCTGTTACAGATATGTCGCTGTGTCCCATCAGTTCTTTTGCAACGTTCAGCGGCACTCCCGCTGCCTGGCAGTCGGTGCAGAACGTGTGGCGCAGCAGATACGGCTCAAGGTCGGGAGCCAGCACGCTTTCCACAATCTGATTGCGGTACACCTTCGCGCCGTTTGCGATATCCATCTCGCGGCAGAAGTTATGCCAGCCGTGATAGAAGGCGTTGGTGTCAAGCGGCTTGTTGTAATCCTTGAACTTAACGAACACATATTCGTCGTTCTGACCTTTGAGCTTATGTTCCATCAGCGCAACTTTCAACTGATTCGGTATCGGAATTTTTCTTCCCGTTCCGGCTTTCGTTTTGGATTTGCCTACGGTAAGAATGCTGTTCTCGAAATCAACCCAGTCCCATTTCATCCTTCGGGTTTCGATGGGGCGCAGTCCACAGTAGAGCATGGTCATCACCATTGTGCCTGCGTAGTGAGTCTTCGCCGTTTCAAGAATCATTGCGCGTTCTTCGTCGGTTATCGGACGGCGCTGTCCTTCGGTAACCATCGGCAGCACAACGTCTTCGGCGGGATTGTCGGGAATCAGTTTTTGCTTCAACGCTTTTCTCAGAATTCGCCGCAGCGTCATCCTGAGTTTCATCGCGAACTTTTTTGAGTAGCCTTTGTACCTGTTCATGAAACGCTGGCAGTCATCTTCGGTGATGTCGCAGAGTTTGAAGTCGCCGAAGTACGGAATGATATGCGTGTAAACATATCCTCGGTAATTGTCTTTGTTGACCTTACTGCAGTTCGCGTCTTTAATGGTAAGGTTGTACCAGTTGTCAGCGAACTTTCCGAACTTCATATCGGGGAACACGCCTTTGTGTTTGCGTTCCTCCTGTTCAACATAATACTGTGCGATTTTTTCATCGAGTCTGCGCCTACATTCCTTCGCGGATTTTTTAGACCTCGCAGTCAGCACATCGTACTCGCCCTGCTCATTTTTAATGCGCTTTGTCATTCGGTAAGTTATAAAGTTACCGTCTTTATCGTAGAGCGCATACTGCTTTCTTTCCGACAAAATATCACATCCTTTCTGCCCTGCGGCAAGCTAAACAATACCACGGAGACTTTGATATATCCAGATAAATTTTTAATCTTTCAGAGAATAAAAATACTCCAGAATATCAACGATATAATACTTGCGGATTCCGCCGTGAGTAACGGGAGTGACGTGCTTACAAACATCGCGCGCGGTATCCTTGCAGATACCGAACAGCGTGCAGATTTCCTTCGCGTTGAAGAAGTATTTCCCTTCCCGCGAACTAATCTGATTGGCGATTCTCTTAATTTCGGAAGAATCTTTTTTCATATTTGTTGTTTCCTTTTCTTAAGGTTATAAGGATGTCAAAAAGACATCCCGAAACAGCGTGTTATACTGCGAAAAAATTGAAATCGGATGTCAAATTGATATCCATTTTTCAAAGCAGACATACCACCCTAACCCCCGAACGGCGTTGCCGTACGGTGTTTTTCGGGGTTTGGCGCGACTGAGCGACATACCCCTTTATCCTGCTTGATTTTCGACTCGTCAAAAATAGCCGAAAAATCAGAAATGCTCACGTATAACGGTGTAGATATTGGTCTGCTGAACATGGTCAAAATAGCGAGTTGAAATGTCAACGTAACCCTTGCTCTCAAGTGAGTGAAGCACTTTTCTGCAAGTGTTTTTGCACATACCGCAGTTCTCGGCTATGTTCTTTATGGACCAGTAACTTAGGTCTTTACGCGGGTCTCTTGCACTGACAAGAAAAGCATAGACAACGAATTCATATGGCGTCAAACCTTCACGGAAAATCTCATTCGGCAGCGAAAAATAATGCGGTCTCGGCTTCGGCTGATTGCGCTCATAGTAATCAGACATGGTTTCACCTCTTTATTACAGATTTGCCCTCTGCCGACCCGCTTACAGCAATAAAAAATCCGAGCGATGAAACACACTGACTTAGTTTTGCACAGACTATCCCCTTGGTACAGGAACAGTTATTCATGCAATGTCAAGTCGTGTATCCATGCTCAGACCATATCGCCTGCATCGGAACACCCCGGAGCCAGTCCGGTGATAACTCAATGATGTCCATGAAATATAAGCGGGCAGCATATCATTTTTACAAATAATCGGGCTATGTAAAATTGAAACCATCTGCCGACTTTTCCGTGTTCAGTTTGCAGTATTATTCTAACAAATGTTTTGCTGTTTGTCAAGTTTTTTAGAACGAAAGTGCGACCAAACAAAATTCCCGTTCGGTTTTTACAACCAAACGGGAATGAATTATTGTGTATAAATTTGTATTGCCTGCGAAACAAAATCGGCAGTGCCCTCGCCGGAAAACGAATCAATGTTCTTTTTGAACTCGCCTTCGGCGGCGTACATTTTTCCGAGCCCTGAGAGGATTTCATCGGTACAGGTATAATAATTATCAGTGATAAACTGCTGCAACTTTGCAACAAGTTTCTGTGCAGAATCATCAGCATGAGAACAATCAAGCGCAGCGAATTCAGAAAAGATAACCATCATCTCGCGCTGGATTATCTCGTTATCATCAGCACTCCGACCTTTGCTCTTCTCTTTGTATTCCTGATATGCAGGCGTATCACCACATCGCTCCTGCGTCGGTTTTTCGTAGTTAATACTTTTCATAGATAATCCTTATTAATTAATAGTATTTTTTTAATCGGTCAAACGTAATATCTATACCGATTTCTTTCAAATATTTGTATCGTTTTTCATATAGCGGCTTAAGAATCGAATCAATTTCGGATCCATAATGGACTTGTTTATGGCAATTACAACATAATGAAACAATGTTTTGTTCGCAGTCTAAACTATTATCCGGGAAGTCTCTTTGTGCAGATAGAGGAATCAGATGATGCGGTTCTGTATAGTTGATGTTACTGTTCTTTCTTTTAAACACATAATGAGAATTATCTATTTCACATAGATAATCTGCCATGAACAAAGCGTTTCTTGAAACCTTGATATCTCTTATCGGTTGTACAGAAGTTCTCGTTGCGTACTTAGGCCTTTTCTGGCTTTTGTTATATTCAGCCTGTTCAATGCTATTATATACAACTTCAGAATTAACCAGCTGAATGAATTCTGTTTCTTCTTCATGTTCTTTGATTAATTTCTGTTCCGTAACTTCATTAGTCAGTATTTCTTTTGCTTTTTCTATTGTATCAGAGGCGAGTCTGCCGCTTTCAATAATTATGTTCAAAGCATCGATTTGCTGATTCGTTTCAAAAATATGTCTTGCTCTTGGAATCCTAAAACGTTGTTCTGAAGATATTGACAAAGGGTTATTTGTAAAAAGCTTTTCAGCTAATTCATCGGTTGTAATTTGAGAATCCTTAAAATCATAATAGAAATCAACAAAAACTTTTTTACCCACAGCCTTTAAGGTTGATTTTAAATCGGTGTATTTTGAATCATTATTCATATTAAGTTTTTCTCCATATGTTTTGATATTATGTGTTTTTATATTATAACATTGAAATTCTTGCTTTTCAATTTGTTATTTTCGGCAGTATCATTATTTGGACAGAAACTCATACAATTGCGATGTTGCTGCGATTTCGCAGCGATTTTTAGGATTTTTATTGCATTTTCGCAGCAAATATGATAACATTTCTATGGTGATATAATGAATAGCATAAATGATTATTTGGCAGCATTGCGTTGCAGTCGTGGGTGTTCGATGAGCGAAGTTACAATTGCAACTGGAATAACAAATAGCCGACTGTCAAGAATTGAAAACGGTAACTTCTCTCCTCGATTTGATGATGTAATCACCCTTCTTCGTTTTTACGATTCTAATATTATTGATGCTTCTAAAGCCATTGGGCTAATAAATTCATACCAAAATTTAAAAAACACAGAGCTTCTTGACATTGAAGAGCTAAAGCATATACAAAATGAAATAGATTTTTTAATTAACCATAAGAAGGAAATTGACAATGGAAAAAACATTTGAATTAGGTGAACTTTTTTGTGGCCCAGGCGGAATTGCTTGGGGGGCTACTCATGCTCAATGTAGAAACAGTAAGTATAAAATAACACATAAGTGGGCGAACGATTATGATCATAACACTTGTGAAACATACAGAAATAATATTTGTCCAGAATGTCGAAATAGCGTTTATGAAGGAGACGTCAGAGAACTGGATTTATCTCAACTTGAAACAATAAATGCTTTAGCTTTTGGATTTCCCTGCAACGACTATAGTCAAGTTGGAGAGCAAAAAGGTATCGAAGGATCTTACGGTCCTTTATACACGTACGGGGTTAAAGCATTAACCAGATTCCAGCCTGAATGGTTTTTGGCAGAAAATGTAGGGGGGCTTTTAAATTCAAACGAAGGAAAAACTTTTTCTAAAATATTAAGAGAAATGGAAAATGCAGGTTACACATTATACCCGCATTTATACAAGTTTGAAGAATATGGTATACCACAAGCGCGGCATAGAATTATAATTGTTGGCATTCGTAACGATATTAGAAAAGAGAAAAATATAGACTTTAAGGTTCCTTCACCAGAGATGTACCAAATCAAAACGTGTAAACAAGCTATTGAGGAACCTCCTATTCCGGATAATGCCGCAAATAACGAACCGACCAGACAATCTCAGACTGTCATGGAAAGATTAAGTTACATTAAAGAGGGAGAAAATGCTTTTACTGCACAACTTCCAGAACATCTTCAACTAAATGTTGTTGGAGCAAGAATTAGCCAAATATATAAAAGACTTGAATCAAGTAAGCCAGCATATACCGTTACCGGTAGCGGTGGCGGAGGAACTCATATTTATCACTGGTCTGAAAATAGAGCTTTAACGAACAGAGAAAGAGCAAGATTGCAAACTTTCCCAGACGATTTTGTTTTTTACGGAAATAAAGAATCCGTGAGAAAACAAATAGGCATGGCGGTTCCTTGCGAAGGCGCTAAAATAATCTTTGAAGCAATTCTAAATTCTTTCGCAGGAGAAGAGTATCCAAGTGTTGAGTGTAACGCTACAGAATACCTTTTCTACGGCGACGATGATATAAAGTGGCAATTTGATAGCAACCTTGAAGATGAAGTTTTGTTTAATCCCATACGAGAAGGCGCAAATGAATTGCGCATAGTTTCAGCATATGCTTCTCCCGCAATGGTGTCTTATCATATACAACAAATAAAAGAACTTGGATTACAACCCATAAACATCCGTCTTACGGTTGGAATGTGTCCTTATGACGGATTAAACAAACTTTCTCATACGGGCTTTAAGGCAATTCAAGAACAGAATCAGGTGCAGCCAGACCTTTCAGATTTTTATTGTTCATATGTGTACCAAACCCCTCCTGTTCACTCAAAAATATATCTCTGGATGAAGAACGGAAAACCATTTAAATGCTTTTCCGGATCAGCAAACTACACTCAAAAGGCGTTTTCACAAGGATGTGGTGAATTCATGGCGAAGTGTGATCCTGGCGATGCAATGGCCTATTGTGACAAAATTCAAGGCAGAAGCATCTATTGTGATTCAAATGAAGTAGAAAACTATATCAGAATTTATAAAAACAGTCCAACTCAAAGTTACGAATCCGTTGTATTAGCAAGCGAAAAAGACATTTATGTTGACCTTCCGCTTATTTCCAAAAACGGAACTGTTACAAAAACATCCGGTCTTAACTGGGGACAGCGAGAAGGTCGAAATGGATATCAAGCATATATTCCGCTACCATCAAAAATTGCCAAAAGTGGATTTTTCCCACTAAACAAGAGACATTTTACGGTTTTAACCGATGATGGTCAATGCTTTACAATGCGAGTCGAACAATCTGGCGATAAAGCACTTACTACGCCTCTTGATAATTCTGAGATTGGTCGTTATATTCGAGAGAGAATAGGCATGGATAACGATGGACTTGTTACTAAAGAACATCTTGACGAATATGGAAGAAATAGTATTAGGTTTACTAAGCTAGATGATGAACATTTTGAAATGGATTTCTCGGTTGGTAACAATGCAGATATATAAAAAGGCAACATATGTTGCCTTTTTATTTTACCGTAAAGGATCCGTCTTCATAGTAAAAACAATCTGAAATATACATCTCTTTTGGAATAACCTTTCTAGTGAAACCATTAAGTATCATATAAGAAAGTAAGTTTCTCTCAGAAATAGTAGAAACGTTATTTAATTCCAACGAATCTCTCACAAGTTCATCAATGGAATTATATTTAGAATGTGCATCAACTATTATACTTTTCACATACCTTCTATCTTTTGCTTTTGGTTGGACAATACGATAATCATCAAAATAATTCTGTACAATTGATTCAAACAAGAATTCATTCCATTCACAATCGTTAACGGTTGGAAGCTCGTCGTAATCGTCATAATTAATCAAAGAAAGATAGCGGTTTTCTCTTATATATTTAGCAAGATAGTTTTCGAGTTCTTCTTTTTCACTATTTGAAATAATAAATAAGCTCTTACGAAGATAAGTATCTTCGTCAATACGTATATAGGAACTCTCGATATCCGTAAATGTTGCAGCAGTTGTAATGCTTGACCAACCCAAACGATTTGCTATATCTAAAAAAGAGCGATATGAGATAATATTGGAAGATTCTAACAAGTTTAAAATAATATCTTTTGTATTTAGCGAAGGATACTTTCCTTTTTCGCCAATGTGTGGACGTCTAAAATCATATAAATCGTAAAAAACATTTGATAAAACATAAAACAAATTGGATTTATTTGTAATGCTATTTTTTATAACCCAATCGGGAATACTATTACAAACATAGTTGAATGCTAAATAGTCACTACAATATCCGTTGTTTTCACTTGTTATAACATTAAGACCTTCTGCAATAATAGAATACTCAGCCTCAGACATTGCTATATTATCAACAGAATTAAAACTATTATAGTCCCACTGAATTAATCGTTTACTTGTGTTGATTGTATTGAAAATCATTACATCAGAACACCCTTTGAATTCCTTAAGTAACACATCTTTACCTACGGCATGTCCTGTGGTTGTAATAAAACTATTAATGCGATTTTCAAGAGGTTCTATTTTTCCATCAAATTCAAGTTTCGTAACGAAATCTCTTGAATATATGTATTTTTCAGGAAAGCAATATTGCAATACTCCATGAAGACAATTATAGTTTGTAATATTAGATGTAATAAACAAAACACCTTGAAACTCATCAAACAATTCTCTATAGTAAAATGATGTTTGTTGGCTTTCGTCTATATATTTGGAAATGCTTTCAATTGTGGAAAAATCAAAGTTTAAATTTTTTATTGAGGTAAGTGTTCCTCTTCCACATAATATCAAATGCTTTGAAATAGCTGCTGCAATAGCCCTATTCTTTTCTGGGAACGGTATGTTTCCATACTGGCTTATTGTTAAGGTGCGCAACTTGTTCATTTCGTCATCATCTGAAACATGTATCCCGTTTTTGAATTCTTTTTCAATAACTTTTACACATAATTTTGAATAACTTTGTCTTTCAAACGCGACAAAATCCCCATAAAAATATGCATTCATCTCTATGAGCAAATCAAAAAACAGATCCACATTCATAAATTCAAAGTCAAGATTTGATAGCAGTTCTTCTAACGCATCTAATTCGTTAAAGATGTTTCTTCCATCTCCAATAAAATCTCTAGCTACCTTACAAAGAGTACTGTATGTGTCTTGATATTCGCTTTTTTTTATTAAAAACAATTTGGCAAAGTTCAAATATTCAATTTCATCACAGCTCTTTAAGACGTGTATGATTACTTTGTCAAAGTCTTCTTCATCAAATATTTCAAGAATTCTTTCTTCTGAAATAAAGCAGGTATTATTATCGATTAAATAGTTTTCTATGAGACCAAGCATTAGCGGTTTAAGTTTGTTGGACAGTTTCACTTCAACTTGTCTCACTCGTTCTCTTGTGCAATTAAAAATATCTGCAACTTCCTGTAATGAAAGTTTTTCTGAACGCATAACGTACATCTTAAAACTGTTTTCAGTTTTTAAGGAGTTTAGAACATCGTTAGCTATAACAATTAATGGTTTGGAAAACTCATTTATTGCGTTGAATATTTTCTCGCTGTTTCGTACGCCAAATAATCTAGATAATTGAGTTCTTCCAACATTACCCAAATCTTCTAGTTTATGATATCCTTGATCAGATAATTTGAGAATGGTTTTGCCACTTAAACCAACTAGAGATAATATTGAAACTGGAAGGGCCTTGTTGTTTTCTGCAATAATAACCGTTTCCTCAAAAACCTTTACTATTCCTCTATTTTGATTTTGGTCTGTTTTTTCGTTTGTACCATTAACAATTGCGGCATATTTTTCTTTAATCTGATTAATTTTACCTTCTCCAAAACCAAACGATACAATAAGACGGTCAAAATCAAAATTTTGCAAATCTTCTATGGTTTTCAATTTGTTGTTTTGACAGTATCTAACAAAACTCGCATAGGACTTATCACAAAACAGATGTCTTATTAATCGTTTATTCAAAGGAAAAGACTTTATTGAAGCATAGTATGAATTAATAACTGATATAACAGCATGATATGTTGTTGAACCAAGAATATTAAATGATTCTATTCCGTTATTATTGTCGAACGCAATCAAATCTCTAATATTATTAATTTTATGCCCAAGCAAAATTCTCTTTGATCTAGTACTTAAGGAGTCAATGTTAATAATCTCAGTATTCAATAGCTTGTTATCAAGATCATTTTCGTTTTGTTGCGGTAGAGAATTGGGAGAGCTATCAGTTATTGATATGTCGTCATAGTTACTAGTATAATCTATAGAATCATGTAACTTTGTAGAATAATAGAGTTTTAATTTATAATTAATAATATCCAACAATTTTTCAAACTCATTTTGACTTAAAGAATTTGAAATTTCTTCATTGAATACAAACACTAAGTCTCCTTCTGAGTTTCTATTGATATAAAGAAAGCCTTTTGCGTTTATTACGTGATAAGGCTGATTCTTTATTACAGCAAAAACATCGTAATCATTTGAAGATTCTATGTTTCTAATTCTTTCATCAACATCAATATCCGGCAATAATCCTTGATTAAATCTACTTAAATAAAAGTTTCTAATTTTAGCAATAACAGCAGAGACCAGCGCTTCCTTGCGTTGGTCTAACGATTCAATAATGTATTTTAACAATACCAATTTATATGATTTCTGATATCCTGCCAAACTTTCTCTATCACCAATATATTTAATGAAATTTTGTTTCATTATGTTATTTGGAGATTTACATAGAGGACATTCGACGGCATTATCTTCAATTATACTATTGCAATTAAAACATTCTGCCATTATTTACACCTATGTTAGAAATTTATCCTTACTTTTATCTTATCATATATTTCTTCTTTAGACAAGCAATCTAATACATATGTGCCTCCAAGAAGATTTACATATTTGCTGATTTCACGCACCAAATCACGACTTATGGTAACTCCAGCCTTTTCCGCATCATATAAAGCGGTTATTACAGCACTGGAAATGGTTTTGTTGCTCGAAAAGCCAATATCTAGAATTTGGTTAATAAAGTCTTGGTCATGACTCAGAGCAAACTCGGTTAGTTCATATGGATCTGCCCGATCAGCATCATATGTTGAATATCCTATCCACCAAAGCCTTGCTATACCATGTCTAAATAAAGCACGCTTTCTGCTACTTGAAAAGAAATATCTATCCATTCGCTTTCCAACCCCGTCTGGCATCCAACGATATTTCATATAATCAACAAATTCGGACAATGCATATGCTACCCATATTCTTTCGTCTGAAGCTTTTGAAACAGAAAGGGATTTCATGTGTTCATAAACTCTTTTCACGTTTTCAAAATCAGAGCTTACTCGATTTTCTGGTGACATATCCAGAGTAAAATCCTCAATTTCAATAGAAGTATTTCTTATTATGTTTTCATCGTTGAACATGGATTGTAAGTCTGTATTACCTTTAATAAGAATATTCTTAGAAATCGTTTTGTAATTAGCACGTGCTTTTTCTAGGTCTTCTTCAGAAATAAATTTTACAAACATTCAATGCACCTCCTTAATTTGTGGCAAGGAATTCGAGCGCCTTGATTGTGGGAGAGTCCATAATCTTTTGAGCCAAATCGTATGAATCAATATTTTGTATGTTTTCTTCAGTTAATTCAACATTAAACCTTTTACAAGTCAGCTTTAACGCCTTAAACCAGCGTTTGTCTTCATAAGTATAAAGATCATCTTTTGAGCTCTTTAATTCTTCTAAAACAAGAACCAATGCAGGTATAAGAATCATAGCATGCATAATAGGTTGTATTTGAAGATTGGCTCTTAAGTTCCTATACTGGTTATAGCTTTTTTCAGGAACAATAATTTGAATTTTGTGCCTCCCTGTTTCAACTTTCATTGTGGTTTCGTTTTCATCTTTATTGGGCAACAAAGAGAAGATGGATGAAGTGTTCTCATAATCCTCTTTTTCTTTTTCTATATCTATTTCAAGTTGCTTTCCAATTCCTAATACGCAACCTTTTTTTATGTTGTACGGAAAGCCTCTATAAAGCGAAGCAAAATTATCGCTTTTGTAACCGATAATATCATCAATAGCTACAATTAAAGAGCATATTTGCAGAGTACCACATATTAAACTTTCATGTATTTTATATTCAGTAGTTTCTTCGTCAGTGGTAACGGCTGTTCTGAAACATGTTTGCGGACATTCAAAATGATGAACATATGAAGCCTTTCCAGATTTAATTAACTCCTTTATGCTTTCATCATTTATGCTTGCACTTAGAGTAAATTTCACATCGTATCCTTCGGTGCAATATTCTGCATCTGTTTCGAATTGCACGTTTTCAAACGAATCGCTGTTGTTGGCTACAATCGGATAGGTATAGTACTTATGCCTTATCTGCACTTGCCTTCACCTCCATTGAACAATAATCATAGAAATCGATGTCAATCATTAGCTTTATAGGAACATCCTTTTCAAAGTTTAATCCTATTATTTTATTGTTGTTAAATTCTACTGAACTTCCATCAGCGTTTGTTACTGAGATAATTGGAGCGGAGAAGCTCTCCGTTTCACCAGATAAGAACAGCCGAATATTTCCGTTGGTTCCGCTTACAGATGGCGTGAAAAGAACAGCATATTTTCCGTGGTCTGCATCTAAACAATAGGGTATAAACTGAGAAGGTTTTACATCCATTGTCCGTTTTACTTCTCTTTCACCATCAACTATTTTTACTGGACCTTTAGGTTTCGGTTCTGGTCCGGGTTCTGGATGGGGATCATCATCATGATACCAATCTTCATAATCGCTGTCATTATCAGGCTCAACATCGCCGTTTTCTGTTGTTTCGGCTTGAGTATTGCCTTTAGAAGCGTTCCCAGAAAGAGCTCTTGATGACACCGTGCGTTTATCAATCTTTAACACCTTATCAGTTATAGCTTCATCTTTTTCTTTGTTTTCAGAATCTTCAGGAATGTCCGGAACAAAGTCTGCAGCACCAACTGCGTCCATTTCATCTTTTGCATCTTGTTCAATCAAACTTGACACAGATTCTTTCATAAAGTCATTAATGGTTTTTACAAGCGTCTTTGCTTCTAACGGTCTAACAGAACGTTCAGGTTGCCATTCAGTATGTTCAGGGTTTTCTATGTCACGGAGTTTCTCGTTTATTTTATCGCCTTCAATAAACATTACTGCAGCGAATTGAACAAATGTAGAAATCCTATCGGCATCCTTTATTTTCATTCCGGTTTGTCTAATCATAGCAGCTTTGCGATGATATTCTTTTTCTGAATCAGATAAAAGCACACCAAAACTAACTTTTCCGTTGCCAAAAAAGTTTTCTTCTTCAAACCAAACAGTCTTGCTTGAAGTGAGCACATCATAGTACTCGGTTACATATTTATCGTTGAGTTCATCTCTATAAGCATCCATTAAATCGTTAAGTGAAGCTTTGCTTATTTCAATATCTCCAACTTTGACTATTAGTTTGTTTTTCCATATTGCTCCAAGAAAACCATCTAAAACAGAAATAACTATTTTATCTTCCCAACGTTCTCTTTCGTTTTCACTATACTTGTAACCAGCAATAAAAATATCAGTTCCATATTCTCCAACACTACGACAAAAAGAAGGATCCAATTGAATTGCCTCAAAGACCGGTTGAGTCTTTTCGTTTCCTAAATATCCTATACCGTTTGTTGTGCAACCGTCTTCTCTTTCAAAAGTAACCAGTCTTGAAACGCCCTGATACGCAAATTGATCTTCAATATCATAGGTATTATAAATAACCGTTAAAAAATCAGAACAGGCAAACGGAGCATATTTACCGATACCATAAGAACCGCCTGCAGGACCTTTTTTATCTGAAGAACCGGTTGATTTTATTAATCTGTACCAATCAGTATTAATGTCTTTAATTCTTTTAGAACCAGTTAAACCTTTAGTGTTAAAATCACTAATTCTCATCATATTAAGCTCATTGCTACTGATTTTATCAATTGCATTTTTGAAAGTCTCTTTAGTAGTCTTTGCTGTCTGATCTTTCCAAAAATCAATGCATCTTTCAAAAGTATCTTTTAAATAGTCTGCCCCAGGGAACGATGTAGTGGGAATTTTATATGCGGAAAATTCAACGATTACTGGTTTACCTTTGTCATCGACCGCATCAAGAGAGTTTTGACATATTTCTCTAGCTAATGATTTTAAAGGCGTTCCTCTAAATGTAGAAACACCTGAATCGTTTATACCTTTTACTTCTCCTCCGTCATTTGAAGTAAAATACCATTCAGCCATAATGGACCTCCTATCTGAGTTTAAACTTTGAAGATGAATCATCTGGAGCGTCAAATTTCATTTTAGCAAGTTTTAATTCGCTTTCTATAGCTCCAAAAATTTTCTTAACATCATCTTTTGAATAGTCGTATGTAGATCTGTTCGAGCAATTACCCAACAACCTAATCATATCAATAATTTTATTGGTTCTTGCTTCCGCAATTCTTACAAACTTTTCGTTTTTTGATTCGCTCATATTTTGCACTCCTTTAATGTTGTTACGCCATAATAATATCAAATTATTTTCAAAATGTCAACAATATTTATCAATTATTTGCAATATATGCAACAAATTCACAATATATATAAAATGAAATAATCAGGATTGCCTCAATAGCTAACCCCGATTAATGTTATCTTATTTTGTTATATTATTATAGTTGCTTTGTAAAATCAGTTATACTGCAATGGGAATGTCAGCAAGTTCCTGTAGTTGTTGCCTACTGTTCCCGTTGCGCGGAAGCACATTGCCCCGTATGCAATATTTCCTTTCGAGGTCAATGTAACATATATGAACGCACGTGTAAATAATAACTACATTAAGGTCCAATATTACGGACAATAACCATTTAAAATCATATGTACGTTTTCACGCTGAAAAAACGGGCTTTTCTTTCTTCTGTCCACATCTGGTGCGGCACGGTACTCCATAAGATGATTTTGCAATAATAAGCCCGTTTTAAATGTCTATGAAACGCTTTTAAACCCCGAAAACGGCACTAGGCGGGGTTTTACCTTAAGTGTTCAATATCGCGTCACAAACCCCTTGAAAACACTGGGTTTAAAACGCTTATAAGCGTTACATCAAAGCCCTTACCGTCACGCTTTCAACCCCCAAACTGCGGATAGTGGTACTGTACCCTTGCTAAGCGAAAAACAGCGCTTAAAACCCTTGCAAACACTGCGTTTTAATCGAGGGAAAGCGTGACTATATAACCCATTATTAGTATCCGTTTTTTTATTCCTTTTTTCCGGACTTTTCTTTCTTCTGTATACACTTGATGCGGTAAGATACTCCATAATATGATTTTTGCGGCAATTCCAGGGGCTTGCGCATTATTTGAAAATGTGATATATAAATATTAGCAATATTTATTCTTTACTGACTGGACTAGGTAAACTATAAATGTGCTCCTAACCCACAGATAATAGTTAATGCAGGGTATTCTGCAAATTAATGTCCAAAAGATTTGTAGGGCATTGGCGGCTTAAATAGGTCCCTCGGTGGACGGCTATACTGCGTGCATTGCTAATCAGGAGGTACGGTCCCCGGTTGCCGAAAGGTTAAACCTCGTGAAACTATCAAATGTACCTTTCTGTGGAGAAAGGAGATATAAGCTATGGCTAAGAAAAAAATGGCGTTTCAGGTAAAACGCACACTCAAGCACAGTTAGATAATTATGCTAATCAGCACAATCCTAACAACAAAGCTTACAAAGCCAACAAGCAGAATCAGCGAGCTCAGAAGAATAAGAAAGCTCCGTATGTTGACGATTTTGATTACAGTGGCTTTGGTCCGTTTTACTGGGATTAGAGCTTAGTATCTCAAAGAGGACACCTGCTTCATATGAGGTGGGTGTTTTTCTTTATTGATTATTATTAAGCTCACTCTTGACATGTGATTTATAATAGAATATAATGAAATTAATGACTGAATAATAGTATTATTGAAATTTTGATTTATGGAGTATTTATGGACAGAGAAGAATTGTTTTCAAGATTATTGGCATTTGACAGAGATGCATTTTTTACGTACGGAAGCAGCAAAATAAAATATGAGTGTTATATTGTTGGCGGTGGCGCAATGTTGATTATGGGTCTTATTCCCAGAGCCACGCATGACATTGATATTTTGCGTTGTACTGCGTATGAACTTATCTCCCTGATGCCTAAATACGATATGAATATGAATGTTACTGCTCACATTGGTTGTTTTGCAGATGATTATTCTTCAAGAGCAGATAAAATTGATTTGGAAACGAAACTAATCGACTTTTACACCCTGTCTTTAGAAGACTTAGTCGTTTCAAAGCTCGCCTCCGGAAGAGAGCAGGATTTTGAAGATATACATCAGCCTACCGTTGTTCAGAAGATTGACTGGGATAAACTCGACGAGTTGGTTGATTTAGCGATTGAAGGTATGACAAGCGATTATTCCGCACGAGAATTAAGAGATTTTTATAACGATTACAAAGAGGAGTTCAAAAAATGAAGCCCTTAACGTTCAAAGGTTATTTAAAAGCATATTTAACCGAGCTTTCGCTATGTGGTTCTTCTTCCGTCAGAAAGCTTGAAAAAGAGGTTGAGCATAATCTTAGATTGCTTGAACCTCTGGTTCTGTATGCTAAAATGACGCTTGATGATGAACAGTTAGCCAAGTTTAAGAATGCCAGAATAGTAAACGCGCTGAATGAACTGAATTTCATAAGCAACGTTGAGAATGCTCTTGAACACAACTTACTTTCCGAAAGGTATCAAAAGATTTATACTTCATATAAGGTAAAAACAAACCGAATTCAGAATGAAGAACACACTAAAAATCTTATGCTTCCGAGAATCAGGGAAATGCAGGCGGCAAAGCACATATCCAATTATCGCATTTATACTGATTTGCACCTCAATCCGGGGAACGTTAATGATTTCCTGACTAACGGCAATGTATCAAAGCTTTCACTAAAAACTGCCGAAATGATTTTTGATTACGTTTCGTAGTCCGCAGAAAAGTGACTTTTGAGAGACCCTGCGAAAAATCATTAAGGCTGAGAGCGTATATATTAATAAAGGATATTACAAAAGGCAGACGATTCTGGTCATCTGCCTTCAGAATTTTTTGAGAGATTTTTCAGAGACTGCAAGGTCAAAAAACGGCTCAACGGTGCGGCTTTTAGAATAAATGTTCTACGCTCTGACTCCGTCATTTAAGGTTCGAATCCTTATTACGAAGTAACAAGGTTCTCGGGTACCCGTTCAAAATCTTTGATTTTGCAAACGGGTGAGTTCTTATTACAGGTTTAAAATGCTTTTTAACCCGTAACAACGTTCTGTCAAGTCTTTAAGGTGGAGATTTGCGAAGCAAATACTACCATGACTTGACAGGTTGTTATACCTCTGCCAAAATGAAACCCGTCCTCAACGGACGGGTTTTTCAATTTCCAAAAATCAAGCTCTATTGAACTTTTCTTTCGGTTGTTTGCAACGAGGGCATTTCCAGTCATCGGGAAGATCTTCAAATGCAACGCCGCCATTTTCAGCAGGGTCATAAACATAGCCACAGATGGAGCAGACATATTTGCCGCTTGCTTCCATGGTGCTGAAATCAACCTCTGCAAGAACGGTCGGAACGGGATTATCAAGGTCAATCACGCGCTTTGCCTCAAGGTTTTCATATCCCTGCGGTGTGTGAGTTCCGCAATAAACCGTCGGGTGGTTGCGTACAAATTCACGAACACGGTCAAGTGTTTCGCGAGCCGCAGCAAGGTCATCATACACCACTGAAAGTTTGTTTTCGTACAGCGCCTCATCCATATAGGTAATATCCCCGTGAAGCATATAGAACAAACCGTCATCTTCAACGATAACAATGCTGTTTCCGTTGGTGTGACCTTTGGCTCTGATGAAATAAACGCCTTCTGCAATCTTCTGACTCTCAGGGAAGTTATAATAAGCGCCGTCAGTATATTCAACAGGTACAAGATTATCAAGTCCCTGAAGCTCTTCAGCAGACATTTCCTCTGCGCCGACATAAACCTTCGCATTCGGGAAAGACTTGAGCTCACCTGAATGGTCGTTATGTTTATGAGTAAGAAGAATCTTCGTAACCTGTTCCGGCTTGTAACCGAGAGCGGAGAATGCTTCCATATAACTGCAGATATCTTTGCCTGTAAAGATAGGACTATTCTCATCCGGCACTTCCTCGGGCGTTCCTGCAGGTAATCCGGTGTCAACAAGAATAACCTCTTCGCCGGTATCAATCAGGTAGTTCTGCAGACTGCCGCGATAGCGAATATTCTTATCGAATTTTTCAACTCCTTCTTCACCGCCGAAGATGAAGGGCTGGGTGTAAAAACCGTCTGTTCTGAATTTTACCGCTTTGATTACCATGTTTATACCTCCATTTGAATAATTGCTTTATCGAGCAATTTCTTAAGCAACAGGGTTTCTTCCTGTGTGAGCTTCAGGCAGCCGTTCATTTCACAGGGTACTGCTGTCGCCTTATCCTTAAGCACTTGCCCCTCAGCTGTCAGTTCAACAAACAGTTGTCTTTCGTTTGTTTCAGGGCGGGTTCGTGTGATATAACCCTGTTTTTCCATTCGTTTCAGAAGCGGTGTAAGCGTTCCCGAATCGAGATAAATTTTTCTACCGAGTTCACCCTCTGTCATTCCGCCGAATTCCCAGAGCACCATCATCACAACGTACTGCGTATAAGTCAAGCCAAGTTTTTCCAAAGGCTTTCTGTACTGCCGTACAACTTCTTTTGCGCAGGCATAAAGCGGAAAACAGATTTGGTTTCTAAGCCGAATACAGTCATATTTATCGTCTTTGATATGCTCCATATCGGATTAAAGCTGCTGTAAGAGCCAGTTCTGCTTGCCGATGCACTCAATAATATCAAGCTGTGCCTCAGCCCAGTACACATCTTCTTCCTCGTCCTGATAATACACCTTGAGGATATCAAAGGTGGTATAATCCTCACGTGCTTCCTCAGTAATCTCGTGCAGCCAGACGAGACCTGCTTTGGAAACCTCGAGGTCATATTTAATCCACTCTACGGGATCCTTATAAACAGGACCTTCTTTTTTTGCTTCAAGCTTCACGTCAACGCCTAAGTCGAGAAGTCTGTCGGTGCATTTTTCAACCCAACCGCGCTCCTCAACAGCGTGCTCTGCATACTTTTCTGCGAGCTTGGAAAAGCCCTCAGCTGCAAAAATTCTGGACTGAAGTGCATGACCGTCCGCCTGCTGTGCAAGTTCGGTTACAATGGTTTGTAAACCTTTGATTACTTTTTCGTTCAACATAAATAAATACCTCCGTAATATAATTGTTGTGCGCTGTGTTATTGTGCACAACTATTGCAACTTCATCATAGCATACGGAGAAATAAATACAATTAACAAACAAGGCGAAAATTCTCATAATGAGAATTTTCGCCTTAATTCTATCATTATAACAGGTACTTATTCAAAGGTTCGGGCAGGGTGTTAACATATACCTGAGTGAGCTCGTTAAGGCTTACTTTATATTTTCCTAGTATCCATTCGCAGGTCAGATGTACTGTACCGTAACAGTACACACGTATATACATCTCTGTTATTTCATCCAGCTTGTTATCCGGCGTAACTTTTAATATGAGAAACCTCATTCTTTCGAAATGTATCTGCGTCATATTACCCACAAAAGAATCGTAGCCACTTGTATGTAGCAACAGGTTTGAAAGGTAGTCCCTCTGCTCTTCAAAATATTTTGCCACTTGAGTCAGCACATTTTTCCAGGAGCCTTCGGTGTATTCCAATTTGTCCACAATACCCCTGATGTCTTGCGTGTAAGACCACGCAATCAGATCATACTTATCTCTGAATTGGCGGTAGAAGGTTGCTGTAGAATATCCGCAGTTTTCCGTAATGTCTTTTACGGTTATTTTATCAATTTTCTTTGTTTGTGCCAATTCAATGAACGACTCGGCAAGGATTTCTTTTGCGGTTTTTCGTTTCATACCAATCACCTGTAATGGTTTTCCTTATAAAATATATTTATCTCATTATACCACAACTTATACCACAACGCAAAAACAAAGGCAACGGATTACTCCGTTGCCTTAAGCTTTTAAACACATTAATAATGCGTTCCTTTTAACTAAGCATGCTTTCAATTTCTGAGAAATTATCAAGTTCCCTGAGCGCATCCCAGAATGCTTTTCTGAACTCCTGTTCTTCTGCTCTCAGGGCGTTTTGTGATGCTTCAATTTCCG
This sequence comes from uncultured Bacteroides sp., assembly GCA_964480285.1. GTDB lineage: Bacteria > Bacillota > Clostridia > Oscillospirales > Acutalibacteraceae > Eubacterium_R. Next base: position 8,961 of record CAYZPT010000001.1, on the reverse strand, counting down.
CTATGCTTAATGCTCTTGCGCCAAGCCACTTTAGCTGAGCAGCGGCTTTTTCGGTTTTGATATTAATCTGCATATACCTCCTGCCTACTGAAAGCAGCCTTAGCGAATCCTCGCTGCTGACAAGACCGCTTGTAATGATGCCGTAAGTATCATACAGCGTGTCGTTAGCTATCGGGCCGATGATAACGTCCGTATCACCGAGTCCGTCGGGATAACCGGCGCGGTTAGCCGATATGTACTCAAACCAATCCTTGTTTAACGAAAAGCGTTTTACGCTCAGACCGGTCAGATCAAGCGTGTATTCGTTGACAATTGCCTTTTGCTCGCTTGCCCATTTTTGTGCAAATTCCGCACTGTCGGAAAGATAAAATCCGCCTTCGAAATCAGCATTCCTTCTGCCGTAATTCACATCGGGATTCTTTAGTACAAGTTCGCTTGTATGATAGAGTTTTAATTCTTTGTTTTCCATAGTAACCTGTTGTCATCTCTCATAGTTGATAAAGTTTTGCAAAATTATCAGCGCAAAACTAAAAACTATTATATCCTGTGCTTTTATAAAATCAATACTTTTTTAAAAATTTGTATAAAAATATTTCACTCTTTCCTGCGATGTGGTATAATAAGTAAAAGATACATTGAAACGGAGGCGTGCTCTATGCAATACAGAAAAGATAAATACGGCAGAGACCTGTCCATCCTTGGCTTCGGATGTATGCGCTTTACAAGAAAGGGAACCTCCCTTGACCTTGACAAAGCGGAAAAAGAAATTATGACCGCATATAACGACGGCGTTAATTACTACGATACAGCGTATATTTATCCCGGAAGCGAAACGCTTTTGGGTGAGGTGCTGCATCGCAACAACATACGCGAAAAGGTATACATCGCAACAAAGCTGCCCCATTATCTTGTTAAAAGTTCTGCGGGAGCGGAAAAGATTTTTAAGGAAGAGCTTGACCGCTTGCAGACTGACTATGTCGATTATTATCTGCTTCATATGCTGACTGATTTTGCAAACTGGGAAAGAATGAAGCAGCTCGGAATTGTTGACTGGCTTGAGGACAAAAAGCAAGCGGGCGCAATCCGCAATATCGGCTTTTCTTACCACGGAAACACCGAGCAATTCTTGAAAATTCTGGGCGACTACGACTGGGATTTCTGCCAGATTCAGTATAACTATATTGATGAAACCTCGCAGGCGGGCGTTGACGGTCTTAAAGCTGCAGCCGAAAGGGGAATTCCCGTTGTTATTATGGAACCGCTGCGCGGCGGAAAGCTCGTAAACCTGCTTCCGCCCGATGCGAAAAAAGCAATGGAAGAAAACGAGCGCAACTGGTCTCCTGCGGCATGGGCGTTCAGGTGGCTGTACAATCAGCCCGAGGTTACAGTCGTTCTGTCCGGCATGAACTCCCTTGAAATGGTAAACGAAAATCTCGAAACCGCGAATACCGCAAATGTCGGTGATTTTACCGAAAAAGATTTTGAGTTTATTGAAAACATCAAAGGCATTATCAGAAGTGGCGAAAAGGTCGGCTGCACAGGTTGCGGTTACTGTATGCCCTGCCCGAAAGGCGTTAATATTCCCGCTATTTTCAGCCACTACAACGCTATGTACACAGAGGGAAAATTTGAAGCGCGCACTAACTTTATTCAGGGCTACTGCCTGACACAAAATCCGCCCTTTGCCACAAATTGCATCGGTTGCGGAAAGTGCGAAAAGCACTGCCCGCAGGGCATTCCGATCAGGGAAAAGCTCAAAGAGGCAGACAGAGCGCTCCGTCCGCTTCAGTGGAAAATCGGAATTAACGTTGCGCGTGCGTTCATTCTGCGCAAAGCAAAAAACAGTGACTGAATGTGATTAACAAACGAGAAAAAGGAGATAATGTTATGAATTACCGCGATTTTGGCAATACGGGTGAAAAGATTTCTGCGCTCGGGTTCGGTTGTATGCGTCTGCCCGAATACGAGGAGGGCGACAAGCACTTTGTTGTTCAGGAAAAGGTTGACGAGATGCTCCGTTTCGCTTTTGAAAACGGTGTAAACTATTTTGATACCGCTCCTCATTACTGCAACCATAACAGCGAGGCTGCTGTTGGTCATGCGGTAAAGGATTTCAGGGATAAGATTCTCATCTCAACCAAGTGCCCGATGGACGCCGATCTGACGCCTGACAAATATCGCAGGCTGCTTGAAAGAAGTCTAACGCGTCTCGGAACCGATCACATTGATTTTTATCATTTCTGGGGCATTAACCGCGATAAATATGACAGGCTGATACTGAAAAACAACCTGCTTGAAACTGCGGCAAAGGTTAAAGAAGAAGGGCTTATCCGTCACATTTCATTCTCTTTCCACGATGATGCGGATGTGATTAAGTATATCGTTGACACCTCGGAAAAAGAGGGTGTAAAGATGGAATCAATGCTGTGCCAGTATAATCTGCTTGACCGCTCTAACGAGGAAATGATTAAGTACGTTCACGAAAAAGGTCTCGGCACTATAGCCATGGGTCCCGTTGGCGGCGGCAGGCTTTCTGCCCCAACTGACCTTTACAACAAACTCACCGGCAAACCGGCGATTGCTACATATGAGCTGGCGTTTAAGTTCTGTCTCGGCAATCCGAATCTGAACTGCGCGCTTTCCGGTATGCAGAACATAGATATGGTGCGCAAAAACATTAAAGTGGCGAGCGATAACTCTTCTTTTTCGCAGGAAGAATGGGAGCAGCTCGGCAAGGCTATTGAGGAAATCAAGAAGTTTTCAGAACTGTACTGCACCGGCTGCAAATACTGTCAGCCCTGTCCGGCAGAGATAAATATTCCTCATATTTTTGAGATGTATACATACTACAATGTTTACGGTCTGAAGGATCATGCAAAGCATATGATGCAGGAGTATCTTAAGAAAAACGGCAAAACATTTGAGCACTGCACAGATTGCGGCGCATGTGAAAAGAAGTGTCCGCAGCACCTTAAAATCCGCGAAAATCTTGATATGGTATGCAAGCTCCTTTGCGACTGATATATAATTGATTATAAATAATTAGCTCCCCTTGCCTAAGGCGAGGTACGATAACGAAGGTCAGTCCTAAAATCGCATCTTTTCCGCCATAACTGTATTAAAATGTCCATTAGGGCGCCAGCCCAAACGGACATTTGTGCTTTGTTCTGCCAAAAAATCTGCTGATTTCAGGATGCGAAGCAGTTTTGGCAAAGTAGTTTTAGTCCATAAAGAAATTTTAAAATCCCCTGCATACTCAAGTAATCAGGGGATTTTTAATTGTTTAAGGGGCAAAAGGACAAAGACAAAACCCATCCTTCGTTACCGCACCTCGCCTAAAGGGGAGCGTTAATTATTTCTTTTTATAAATCTTTCCGGAGATTGAGCAGTTTGATTTGTTGTATTTCAGCGAGCATCCCTTTACAATGTACGCAGCGCCTTTTTTATTACCTTTGATTGTTGTGTTTTTAAGGTTGACTGCGCCGCCCTTATTACCCATATTTATTCCCCAACGGTTGTTGGTGATATATGTTCGTCCGGAACCTCTGACCTGGAAAGATGTATTTGCATCCATCTGAACGCCGTTCAGAGCATTTTTGCTGATATAATTATTCTTGCCGTAGATATAGCATTTTGCATATCTGCCGAGCGCAATACCCGCACCTTTGCCGTTTCGGACCTTGTTTTTTGAACCCATAAAAAGAATTGCGTTCTTACCGGCCATGCTGATATTTGAAAGTTTTGAGCCCTGAACAATGTTATTGTAAAAGAAAGTCTTTTTCTTATTATTGCCTATTCCTGCATTCTGGCTGATGCAAACTCCGTTAAGGGTGGCATTACTGATAACATTGTTGTAAACATCACCGGTAATCTTACAGTTTTTTTCAAGATAAATTCCGTGGTGTTTCGGACCGGTGATTGTGTTGTTGTAAACCTCGGTAATACGAACAAATGCGTGGCCCTTATTTTGCTCGGTATCGGTGCTTATGCCATGACCTGTAACGTTTGTAATTGTGTTATTTGAAATAACTTTAACATTTGCGTGCGTTACATCAACACCGGACTGCGTCATATATGAGATTTTGTTATTGTCAATAAGATTAATGGTTGCACCGTAAATGGAGCATACACCGTCAAGTGCATTTTTCATCGTGTTGTTGCAAACATAAACGTTTGAAATTTTGCCAAGAGCAACAACAGCCTGATCACGGCAGTTTGTGATTGATGTATAAAGCACGTATCCGCTCGGCCATTTAAAGCTTGTTTCGCGGAATCTTATCATCTGACCTGCTTTTCCGTGACCGTCAAACTTTCCACCGTAAACGGAGCCGTAAAGCCATAACACTATTGGAAGTTTAGCAGTAATTGAATAAACGCAGTTTTTCTCACTTACAAGGATTACACCTTTCGGTATCGATAAATAACTGTTGATTTTGTGTGTGCCGGCGGGAACATAAACCATCTGTGCCTTGCCTGTTTTTTTATACGCTGTTTCCGCTTTATTAGCAGCATTGTTGATTTCGGTTGCTCGTGCAGTTTTTGAAACACAGCGTATGTTTTTGTCCAACACCTTAAAATATTTTTGGGCGCTTTTACCTATAGTTCCAAGGTTGGGCTTGGTTACAGCAGGTTTGCTTGTAGTAGGTTTAGTGGTAGTGGGCTTGCTTGTATTAGGTTTGCTCGGATTTTGATTGCTTGGATCCTCATTGCTCGGGTTCTGATTGCTCGGGTCATCATTGCTCGGGTCATCATTGCTCGGGTCATCATTGCTCGGGTCATCATTGTTCGGGTCATCATTGCTCGGGTCATCATTGCTCGGGTTATCGTTGCTCGGGTCATCATTGCTCGGGTCATCATTGCTCGGGTCATCGTTGCTCGGGTCATCGTTGCTCGGGTCATCATTGCTCGGGTCATCATTGCTCGGGTCATCGTTACTCGGATCTTCGTTGCTCGGGTCATCGTTACTTGGATCATCATTGCTCGGATCATCATTGCTCGGATCTGAAACAGAAGATCCTCCGCCTGTTCCGTCATCGCCAACATTTGCATTTGTGACAGAGTAAGCGCTGAAAGCAAACACTATGCAAAGCAAAATCGAAATTAACTTAATTGACTTTTTCATATTAATACTCCTTGCAAATAATACTTACTTCTCATATTAATAATATAAAATATTATTGACAAAAAATCAATAATGTTAGCAAATATTGTTGTTTTATTCTTAAATATCGGTATGTGACAGACGAAAACTTAATGATTTAAATGCCGTGAATAATTAACCCTTTCACATCCTTTGCAAAAGTAGTATAATAGAGCAAAGAGGGAAACATTATGACTAAACTGGCAAAAATAACAGCAGTGGTGCTTGCTGCGGTAATTGCGTTTGCAGGTGTTGCAATATGGATATATGCTGATGATTATTACCGTGCCGAAGATGTCGGTGCTTATATGTCAAGCGGTGACGGCGTAAGTGTTAAAACAATTAAAGAGGGGTATTATTTTGACGGTCCCGGCGAGGACAATGCCCTTATTTTTTACCCGGGTGCAAAGGTTGAAGAGACTGCTTATGCACCGATTCTAAACACGCTTGCGTCGCAGGGAGTTGATTGCTTCCTTATCAAGATGCCTATGAAGCTTGCTTTTTTCGGCAAAAACAAGGCGAGCAGTATTTCATCAAAATATGAGTACAAGCAATATTATCTTGCAGGGCATTCACTCGGAGGTGCTATGGCAGCGAATTATGCGGCGCAGCATCGTGCGGAGTATTCGGGATTATTCCTGTTTGCAGCATATCCCACCCGAGATATGACATCGGCGCAGTTCCCGGTTGTGTTTATCTATGGTGATAACGACAGAATTGTCGATCGCCAAAAGCTGAACAACGGATTCAAACTTGTACCTGCCGGATACCGCACGGTTGTAATTGAAGGCGGAAATCACGCATGTTTCGGTTCATACGGCGAGCAGGAAGGCGACGGCAAAGCTTCAATTCCCGAGCAGGAACAGTGGAGTATAACTGTTGATACGATTTTAGATCTGATTAATTCGCAGAACATTTAGTAATATGAACAACTCAAAAAGGCTGCCTCACATTTTTGTGAGACAGCCCGTTTTACATTACCGTTGTTTTAAGATAAAAAATGTGTTACAATGCAGACAAACAGCATAATTTGTTTATTTTTTCAATAATGGTTTGGGGAGTGTAATATGAGAGAACTTAACTGGGCGTGTATAGGTTGCGGTCATATTGCCAACGAGATGGCGCTGGCAATGGCTCAAAAGGGCAGGAGATTTTACTGTGTTGCAGGGCGTACAAAATCAAATGCTTCAGCGTTTGCTGAAAAGTATAACATTGATAAGGTTTACGACTGTGCAGACGAAGTCTTTGCCGACGAGGATGTGGACATTGTTTACATCGCAACGCCGCACAACAGGCACATTGAGCAAATAATCAAGGCGGCAAACAGCAAAAAGCACATTCTTTGCGAAAAGGCGATTACGCTAAATTCCGCCGAGCTTGCACAGGCGGCTGACGCGTGCCGAAAAAACGGCGTGGTGCTCGCCGAGGCTATGACGATTTTCCATATGCCGGTTTACCGCGAGGTGTGCAAGTATATCGCGGATGGCAGCCTCGGCAAACTGAAGCTGATTGAGGTAAACCTCGGCAGCAACAAGGATTACGATATGACAAACCGCTTTTTCAACCCCGAGCTTGCGGGCGGCGCAATGCTTGATATCGGCGTGTACGCACTGTCCTTTGTCAGATATTTTATGAGCGAAAATGCTACAGATATTATGTCAACTGTTAAACTTGCACCGACGGGCGTTGATGAACAGGCGGTTATGTTGCTTAAAAATAACAGGGACGAAATGGCGAGCGTTGCGCTGTCGCTGACAGCAAAACTACCTAAAACCGCTGTTGCCTCGTTTGAAAACGGTTATGTTACCTTTGAAAACTACAACCGCGCAAACACCGCGGTAATCACCTTTGTTGACGGCAGGGAACCTGTTACGCTGACGAGTAATCCAGACCTTTCCGCTCTGACTTACGAGATTGAGGATATGGAGCAGGCTGTTATCGGCGGTACAAACAGAATGCACCTTGACTATACCATTGACGTTATGGATATCATGACCAAAACCCGCGCAAAGTGGGGCGTTGTGTACCCTGAAGAAAAATAATTGTTTTGCAGCCTAATATATGATATAATTATTAAAAATCGCAAACCCATCGCGTTTCAGGGTGATAATTATGAAAATAAAAAAGAAAAAGAAAACCCAAAATATCATATCGCTGATTGTTGTAGTTGCGCTTATCTGTTCCGTTCTTGCAGGCTTTGGCGTTAATTCTTTTGCACAGACAAACGGCACGCTTGACAGCGGCTTGCGCTGGAGCCTTAACGACAGCGGCGTTTTTACGGTAAACGGCAACGGCTACGGCGAGGATTTCAGTTCTTCCCTCACAAACTCGCCGCCGTGGCGTTCTGTAAGAGGCGACATTAGAAAGGTTATTGTTCAAGAGGGCGTGCAGGCTATCGGTAGCTATTGGTTTTACAGCTGCTCAAATCTGACAAGCGTTGAGCTGCCCGATTCGATGTATAAAATGGGTGCGCAGTGCTTCAGAGGTTGCACCTCGCTTGAAAACATTACCATTCCCGAAAACTGCCTTGAATACTACAACTATGTGTTCTACGGCTGCACCTCGCTTAAGTGGGCAATTCTGCCGCAGGACAATAAGCAGTGGGACAGCAACGCAAACGCGGCGACCTATACGCACACTATCCCCGACAACACGTTTTACGGCTGTACTGCGCTTGAAAACGTCTGGGTTGGCAGCGGCTATACCTCAATCGCGGCAAGCGCGTTTCGCAACTGCTCAAAGCTCTCCGCAATTGTGTGGACAGGCAGCACGATTTCGAGCATTGGTAGTTACTTCCCGAGCGGCGCAAATATTGTAGGCGCGTCCTCGCTACAGAGCTGGTGCAGCAGCAATTCCAAGAATTACATAAACATCAACGGCTCGTGCGGCGGCTCGCTGAACTACGCTTACAACATAGGCAACAAAAAGTTGACTTTAAGCGGCAGCGGCTCAATGACATCTGCGCCGTGGAGCAACTGGAGATACTTTGTCTGTGACGTTGACCTTGGCGGAGCGACGAGCGTTTGTGACAGCGCATTTTACAACTGCGAATATCTTGACGGCGAACTTGACCTGTCCGATGCGGTTACAAGCATAGGCAGTAACGCCTTCTACGGCTCCGGCTATGACGTCTGCTTTGTGCGCGCCGGCAGCGTAACGGTTGCCGATACCGCGTTTGGCGGAAATGATAACATTACGTTTTTCGGTAAGCGCAACAGCGGACTGTATACGTATGTTACCGGCAGAAAAACCACATATCCCGATTGGAAGTGCTACTGCATTTCCTCCCACCAATATGGCGAAAGCGGCAAATGCGTTTACTGCGACAAAGTGGAAAACACAATGACCATCGAACCGCTCGGCAGCCACAACTACGTGTACCAGTACAGACTGGGCAAAACGCTTTACTACAAATGCACGCACTGCACGCAGGAATATCAGGGCGTAAGCATTACTGATTTAAAGCTCAACTTTGACTGCTCGCTGACTACGGGAAGCGCGTACGGCAGCGATTACGACGGCAGATTCGACATCGTGCGCGACGGCATAATCAACGGCAGGGATTACGCTGCGCTGCTGTCTATGGAAACGGGCAACAGGACAGATTACGATATGAATCTGACCAACGAAAACGCCACGCCCGAAACGAAAGCGCTGTACAGGTATATCGCAAACACATATAAAAACAACATAATCTCCGGTCAGCAGGAGTCCACCTGGATGGGCAGCGTTGATTACGAGATGGATTACATCAAGAACAAATCGGGCAAGTACCCTGCAATCCGCGGACTTGACTTTATGAACGACGATTTCAGCGGCTG